>JAENVZ010000204.1 GCA_016650315.1 Alphaproteobacteria bacterium
AAACATATCCGCCAATATCTTGGCCGCGCCCACACTCATGCGCGGCACGCGCCTGAAATCCATCACCAGCAATTGCAGCCCCGGATTGCTGGCGACCCGGCGGACGATGTGATCGGCATTGGCAAAGGTGAGTGTTCCGGTCAGCTCCAGAATACGGACGTCGTTTCTGTGCTCATCCAGGATCTTCTGCTCATGGGACTGCCGCCCACGCGGAGAGACACAGGATAGATCGTAGTCGGTTACGATACAGTTGCGTAAATCGGTGGTGCCGTTGAGCATGTGCAGGTCGAAATGACTGGACAAGGCCTCGCACACTTTCAGGCCGCGCACGCTGTTGCCATGCGCGTCAAGCCGCGGCGAAAACGAGCCAAGCCCGAACTGAGTCGGCAGCGCGGCAAGAATGCCGCCCCCGACGCCGCTCTTTGCCGGTATGCCGACCCGGTAGATCCACTCGCCGGCATAGTCATACATGCCCGAACTCGTCATCACCGAAAGGGTCCGCGATACCGTATACGGGCTCAGGACGCGCTCACCGGTGGAAGGATTTATGCCGCCATTGGCCAGGGTTGCCGCCATCAGGGCCAGGTCCCGCGCGGTCACAAGAATCGAGCACTGGCGGAAGTAGACGTCCAGAACATCGGCGACATCGCCTTTTATGATTTCGTAATTACGCAGCAGGTAGGAAATGGCGCGATTGCGGTCGCCGGTGAGGCGCTCCGACATAAACACCGATTCATCGACGTCCAAATCGCGTCCCGCAAAGCGCCCCAACATGTGGCGGATATACTCGGCCGCCTTTTCGCCATGGGCTTCATGGATCAAGGCGGAACAGGCGATCGCACCGGAATTCACCATCGGATTGAAAGGACGGTTGTCGGCGCTGAGGCGGATCGAATTGAACACGTCCCCGCTGGGCTCCACACCGATCACGGTCGCGACGCGGTCCGGACCGAAAATCTCCAGCGCCAGGGAAAACACGAATGCCTTTGAGATTGATTGGATCGTGAACGGCACCGCCGCGTCGCCGATCTCGTAAAGATGGCCATCGGTGGTGGCGAGCGCGATACCGAAATGCGCCGGGTCCGCTTTCAGCAATTCGGGAATATAGTCGGCGACCGCGCCGCTATCGTCGCGGGCCAGCACCGCATGGGTCTGTGCCAGGAAATCGGAAAGGGCGGTGGCGGGCTCACCCCCCGCTTTTTCCCCCAACGCCATTTGCGAGACCTTCATCGCGATCCCAAGGATGGATTTGTCCAACTGTATAGGCGCCCCGGCGCGATTGCGTAAAGCGCGGCGCCCCCGCCCCGCAGGGCGATTGAAAGCCAGGTCTATCGCTATGGCCGCGGCTATCCGATGGTCCCGCAGCGGACAGGAGACGGGAATTCCGCGTTATTTGTCAGACAGTTGAGCCTGTCAGGGCTCCCAGCCGCAATCTTCACCATACTCGATAATAGATTTCCGCCCGCCGCCAAGCCGCTCGAAAGCTTACCCCGACTGAGCTAGAGTATTTTGGGGAGTTGCGGTGGAGCCATGACGGAGACGAGCTGGACTATCCGGGCGCTCGAATTTTCCAACTGCAACTGTTCCTACGGCTGTCCCTGCCAGTTCAACGCCCTGCCGACCCACGGCCATTGCCGGGCTGTGGTGGGTTTTCAGATCTATAGCGGCCATCATGGCGACACCAGGCTCGATGGCCTGAAAGTGGCGAGCATGTTCATTTGGCCGGGGCCAATTCACGAGGGCCATGGCGAGGCAGCCCTCATCATCGACCAGCGCGCCGACGAGTCCCAGCGCCGGGCCCTTTTGCGCATCCTGAGCGGACAGGATACCGAGCCAGGCGCGACGGTTTTCAATGTCTTCGCCTCGACCCTGGAAAAGATCCACGAACCGATCTATTCCGATATCGATTTCGAGATCGATGTCGAGCGCCGCCGGGCGCGCCTGAATGTCCCCGGCTATATCGAATCGCGCGGCGAGCCGATCCTGAACCCCGTCACTGGGGCCGAGCATCGCGTGCGGATCGACAGCCCAAACGGTTTCGAATTCCGGCTCGCGGAAATGGGGCGCGGCTGGTCGAAAACCCACAGGCCCATGACCATCGACCTGGCCGACAGCTATGGTCAGTTCTGCGAGCTGAACTTGAGCCAAAGCGGTGTGGTCGGCTGAGACAATGACCGGTACGACATTGGAAACGGTCCTTCGGCGCGACCGTCAGGCCGTCTTTGCAGCGCTGGTGGTACTGACCGCCTTGGCCTGGGGATATATTCTCTGGCACACCCGGCACATGGCCATGCCCGCCGCCGAAATGCCCGGCATGGATATGGCGGGCATGACAATGGCGCCGGAAATCCACGCCTGGACTGCCACCGACTTTCTTTTCAGTTTTCTCATGTGGGCGGTGATGATGGCCGGCATGATGATGCCATCGGCGGCGCCCACGATCCTTCTTTATGCGCGCGTCGGGCGCCAGGCCGAATTGCAGCAAAAGCCCTTCGCCGCAACCGGCTGGTTCGCCGGCGGATATCTATTGGCCTGGACGATCTTTTCCGCCGCGGCGACCGGTCTTCAGGCTGGACTTGCCCGAACCGCGCTGCTGACGCCCATGCTGGCCAGCGCCAACGATCTGATTGGCGGCGGCCTTTTAATCGTGGCCGGCCTCTATCAATGGTCGCCCTTGAAGAATCTTTGCCTGACCAATTGCCGCGCGCCGTTCCAATTTATTCAACAGCATGGTGGTTTCAAAAGAGATGCCTTGCCGTCGCTTGGTATGGGGTTTCGCCACGGTATCTATTGCATCGGCTGTTGCTGGGCGCTGATGCTGCTTTTGTTCGTGGGCGGGGTCATGAATATCGTCTGGATCGCAGGCCTCTCGATCCTGGTGCTGCTGGAAAAAGCCATGAGCGATGGGCGCAATGTCTCGCGCGTGGTCGGACTGGCGCTGATCATTGGCGGCATATCGCTGATTTGCGAGAATTTCACTCCACCCGCCTGAACGCGACCACGATAAAACCCGTTGCCTATTCAATAACTCATCGGGTCTTGCCGCGGGCTTCGACGCGCCGCGTATCCAGCAGGACACCGCCCCGCGATACCGCGATCTCGTCATGCAGATTGCTCACGACACACACATGATTGGGCAGAATCTGGACGCGCTCGCCAACCTGCGGCTTCCTGCTGCAGCGAGAGAGATCGATCACCCCATGTTCTTCGTTCAATCTTTCGATCACCGCGTCTTCATAACCGCGGATCAGGCCGTATCCCGACCCGGCGGAGGGATCGATCCTGTCGCTGGAAAGAGATTTCGAACCGGCATCGATGACAGCGCGGTCGGGAGTCGGACGGCTTATCACCGTGGCGTGCAGATGAAGGGCGCATTCGCCGAACTCGGCGGCGCCGACAGCGACCGTGGCGCGGTCATGATAGATATAAGTCCCCACGCGCACTTCGGTGAGCCCGACGATCTGATGAGCCCGCCAGGCATTGGGTGTCCCCCCGCCGGACACCACCGCTATTGCGATACCGGCCTTGGAGAAACTATCCCGGGCATTGGCGACAAACTCCGCCGTCGCATCGGTGCTGGGATAGGTCATCAAGCCGTCAAACCGCAGACCTGGAGATTTTTCTATCGCAATCGCAAGTTTCAGGGCCTCGTCGACCGAGACAACACCCGTACGTTGGTTGCCGCTATCGAACTCGACCAGGACTCCAATCGGGACATTGGACGCTCTTGCGGCCGCGGCCACGGTATCGACGGCAAGGCTGGAATCGACACCGACGCGCAGCTTGGCACGGCGCGAAAGCGCCGCCAGACGGTCGGCCTTGGTGGCGCCGACCAGCGGGTAAGAGATCAGGATGTCATCCAGTCCGGCATCGATCATCACCTCGGCCTCGCCGAGCTTCTGACAGGTGATGCCTTTGGCCCCCAATTCCACCTGACGATGCGCAAAGGCCGGGATCTTGTGAGTCTTGATATGGGGGCGGAGATTCAGGCCATGGCTGTCGCAATAGGCCTGCATCTTTGCCAGATTGTGCTCGACAATATCCAGGTCGACAACTGGAACCGGGGTATCTAGCTCATCAATGCGCAATGCGGGCCCCTTTCAGGATGGAAGTAGCGCGATGCAATCGATCTCGACCAGGATGCCGCCCATCTGGCAGCCGATGGTTGTGCGCGCGGGAGGCTCGGTCGGGAAAAACTCTTTATAGATGGCATTATACTCCTGGAACCGGCTGCCGTCGGTCAGATAGCTATTGACCTTGACGACATCCTTCATATCGCAGCCCACACCGCGCAAAATTGTCTGGATGTTTTTCAAGGTCTGCCGCACCTGATCGGCAAACTTGTCCGACAGGGCGCCTGTCGCAGGGTCCTGCCCTGCCTGGCCCGCCACAAAGACCAACCGGTCCGCAATGACGGCGTGGGAATAATGCCCGCCCGGCTTTGCCGCACCTTCAACCATGACCGCTTTACGCATTTCAATCCCTCCCTTTATCCCAACAAAAATACAGTTCTTTTTTACAGCCTATCAAATCCGGCAGCGAAAACACCAGCGCTGGTGCGAGCCGCCGAAGCACGTGTACCTAGAGATCGTGCTGGACATTTACGCCAAATACCGCGCCATTGCCCAGCGTGCGGCTCTCATAAAAACTCAGTGGCGCGCTGCCTCTCAGGCCGGCATAGACTTCGCGGTTGCGGAAAGCGGCGGTTTGGGCGATGTCGCGGCCGAAAGCACGCACAGTCCAGACCGGTGTCGGCTTGTATTCGGCGAAGACGCCGATTTTGTACGCATGATAATTGGTGCTGATCTCGTCGATACGATACTCGAACTCCTGGGTGGTCAGATGATCGTGCACCGTCACACCGAGTTGCAGATTCTGTTTTGGCATGTCGTAGGTAATTTCAGACATGGTATTGAACGCGAATGACGGGCCGCCAAAGGTCTGGCCGCCCACGATCCGGCGGTACAGGCCGGTGGCGGGGTCGCGCACCCGGCTGTGGCGCCAAGCGGCCTCACCCTTCACCGTCAGGCCCTCCAGTCCCACTTCGTCCAGCGGCACAAGAAAGTTTGTCAGGATTGTATCGCGGGTTCCATTGCCGATATTGCCCACTGCGTTGAA
>JAENVZ010000205.1 GCA_016650315.1 Alphaproteobacteria bacterium
CACCGTCATCCCCGCGAAGGCGGGGATCCATTTCCCACCACCTCCTTCCTGGAAACTGCGAAGGGAGATGGATCCCCGCCTTCGCGGGGATGACGATTAACAGGAAGAGTCTTACCGCACTGCTGACCAGCGCGGCGTTGATCCTGTCCTCCTGCGGGGGCGGAGGCAGCAGCAGTTCAGGCGGCAGCGGCACACCCACGCCCAGCCCGACGCCCGGCGCTTCACAACTCTATGCCGTACCCGCACAGGAATCGCTGTCGATCCCTGACGTTGAACAGATCATCGCCAATGCGGCGGCTGAGGCACAGGCGCGCAGCCTGCCTGCGGTCATCGCCGTCACCGACCGCGTCGGCAATGTGCTGGCCGCATTCCGCATGACGGGCGCTGCTGCCAACGCCACGACCAGCGCCGCGCCCAATGGCGACAATATCGACGCGCAGAATGTGACCTTCCCCGCCGAGGCCGGTGCCATCGCAAAGGCGATCACCGGCGCTTACCTGTCCAGCGGCGGCAATGCCTTTTCTACCCGCACGGCCAGCATGATCGTGCAGGAACATTTCCCGCCCGCGCCGGGGACGGTGGGTCTGGAAAGCGGCCCCCTGTTCGGCGTGCAGTTCAGCCAGCTTCCCTGCTCCGACTTTGCCAGCCGCTTTGTGTCCAGTGGCGCGGGCGCGCTGATCGGCCCCAAGCGATCGCCGCTTGGCCTTGCCGCTGACCCCGGCGGTTTCCCGCTTTACAAGAACGGTGTGATTGTCGGCGCAATCGGCGTGATGGCCGACGGCGTTTATGGTTCTGATCCCGATGTCACGGACACAGACAACGATCCCGAAGAATATATCGCGCTCGCCGGAACCCTGGGTTTTGAAGCGCCAAGCAGTATTCGCGCCAACAAAATCTACGTCGACGGCACGCAATTGCGCTATTCCGACGCTGCCTATTCTGCTCTGATGTCGGCTGGCAATGCCAGCTATGCCGCCACCAATGGCACACTTGGCGCATTGGTGAGCGTGCGTGGCTATTTCGGCGTGCCAGTGCCCATGATCGTGGCAGGCACCCCTTATGGTAGCGAAAGTTCCGGCATCCGCCCCGCGACCACGGCAGAGTTCAGCAACCCCGACGCCTTCATCCTGACCAACGGATCGGGCGCGAACCGCTTTCCTGTCCGCGCCGCGACCGATAGCGTGGCCCAGCCGCTCACCGCCGCCGAAGTCCGCGCCGTGATGGAAGAGGCCTTCGCCGTCATGAGCCGCGCCCGCGCGCAAATCCGCCAACCGCTCGACAGCCGGGCGCAAGTCAGCATTTCAGTCGTCGATACCAATGGCGCGGTGCTGGGCATCGTCCGCGCGCCCGATGCGCCGATTTTCGGAACCGATGTGTCGTTGCAAAAAGCACGTACCGCCGCCTTTTTCTCCGGCGCCTATGCGGCAAACGACCTTCTGGCCGATTCAAGCAGCGACGTGCAGGCCTTTGTGCAAAAAGTCCGTACCTTCCTTGATGACCAGACCGCTCTTACAGGCAAAGTCGCCTTTGCCGACCGGTCTAGCGGCAATCTGTCGCGGCCCTATTTCCCCGATGGCGAGGTGGGGCGCCCCAACGGTCCGCTGTCGCGCCCCATCGCGCAGTTCAATCCCTTTTCCACCGGCCTGCAATCAGCGCTTATCATCGGCAATCTGGTCGAACATCTGAACTTCGTGACCGGCGCAAGCGCGACCGATACCGATCAGCGCTGCACCACCATTCCCGACGCCGCGACGGGGCAGAAGCGGTTGCAGAACGGCATTCAGATTTTCCCCGGCTCCGTCCCCATCTATCGCGGCAACGTCCTGATCGGCGGCATCGGCGTGTCGGGCGATGGCATTGATCAGGACGATATGATCAGCTTCCTCGGGCTCCATAATGGCGGGTCGCGGGTGGGCAGCATCGGCAACGCGCCCATCGGTATCCGCGCCGACAATATCGTTGTGAATGTGGGTGACGGGGTGCGCCTGCGTTACGTCCAATGCCCCTTCGCGCCCTTCCTCGATACCGTGCAACAAGATGTGTGCAAGGGGTTGTGATGCTGGACGCCGCGACTGCCTTCCTTCCCCTTCTCGCCGCGCTTTCCGGCGACGCGCAGGCGATGGAGCAAGCAAACCCAACCTCCGTTCGTGTCGAGCAAAGTCGAGACACGCCCGCACCCAGCCAAACGTCCCTCGACTTCGCTCGGGGCGAACGGCAAGAGGAACAGGACGCCCCGGCAACACGTGCAGAGCAACCCGAAGCCACTGCCGACGATGCCCTGATAGATGGCCGCAAGCGCCCCGGCTACCAACGCCCCCTGCCCGACCGCATTACCCAGGAGAATGAAGGCGCGGTTCGTCCGCCACCGCCCGAAGCTTTTCCCACCGATGAATTCCCGATCCCCGACCGCTGGAGGCTGATTGAATCGCTGGGCGTGGTGAAAGAACGCTGGTTCGATCCCTATCACCAGAATACGCTGAAGGGCGACCGGCCCATCGACCGCGCCAAGGTCCCCTGGCTACCGATCAAGGGGGATGACTGGTTCTTTGTCGTCAACGCCGTTTCCGACACGGTGATCGAACCGCGCACCTTCCCCATTCCCGTCGGTGTGCAGACGACTGAGCGCCCCGGCAGTCTGGATGTGTTCGGCAAGGACGCCAGCTACGTCCTGTCGCAAACCTTCATCGGCGGGGTTGCGCTCATCAAGGGGGCAACCGCCTTCAAGCCGCCGGAGATCGAATATCGCCTGACGCTGGCCTACAACATCAACCATGTGAACGTGCCCGAACGGCGGATATTGTCCGTGAAGCCATCGAAGGCGAGCCACCGCACCGACCAGTTTCTGGGCGTGCAGGAAGCCTTCATCGACTATCATCTACGCAATACATCGGACCGTTACGATTTCGAGTCCATCCGTGTCGGCATCCAGCCGTTCCAGAGCGATTTCCGGGGATTCCTGTTCAACGATCAGCAGCTTGGCATCCGTTTCTTCGGCAACCGCGACAATAACCGGTTCCAGTTCAACCTCGGCGCCTTCTGGCGGCTGGAAAAGGACACCAACAGCGGCCTCAACAGCGTGGTCCAGCGCCCCCGCGACGATTTCGTCTTTGTCGCCAACCTCTATCGGCAGGACCTGCCCTTCCCCGGCCTGACCAGCCAGATCACGGCAGTATATAACCGCAACCGTGAGGCAGGACGGATCGAAATCGACGATAATGGCTTCCCCGTCCGCCCCGCCCTGCTCGGCGACCTGCGCGGGCGAGATTATGATGTTGTGTATCTGGGCTACAATGCCGATGGCCGGATTGGCCGGATCAATGCCACTGCGTCACTCTATGGCGCGCTGGGGCAGGACCGGAACAGCTTCTTCACCAGTGAACAAGCCAAAATCCGTGCTTTCTTCGCTGCCGCCGAACTCAGCTACGATCATGACTGGATGCGATTTCGGGCATCAGGCCTGTTCGCCAGTGGCGACAGCGACCCTTATGACAATAGCGAAAACGGCTTCGACGCCATATTCGAAAATCCGATCTTCGCGGGTGCCGACACCAGCTACTGGATACGCCAGACCATCCCCTTTGCAGGGGGCGGCCGCGTTATCGGCGTCAACGGTCGCAACGGCATATTGAACAGCCTGCGTTCGTCCAAGGAACAGGGGCAGAGCAATTTCAACAATCCGGGCACGATCCTGCTCGGCGCGGGGGCGGATTTCGACATATTGCCGACGCTGCGCCTGTCGGCCAATGTCAATCACCTCTGGTTCGAAAATACGGCGACGTTGCAAGTGCTGCGCAATGAAGGCAGCATCCCACGGGACATTGGCTGGGATCTCAGCACTGCCGCAATATGGCGGCCAAAAGCCACGCAGAACATCGTATTCCGTTTGTCCGCAGCCGCACTTGCGCCCGGAGATGGCTTCAGGGATCTTTTCACCAACCGCGATGGGAATGACACTTATTATTCCATCCTCGCCAACGCGATTGTGACGTTCTGATGCGCTGGTTGCTGCCCCTTCTTGGTTTCCTTCTCATCCCGGCCAGCGCCACACTCGCCAGCGGTGATGAAAAGCCGGTGCAGCGTACCTACGCCCATACAGCGCCCGCCCCGATGAGCCAGACCGATGCGGACGTTGCGGCGAAATCATCGGGCTGTTTCAGTTGCCATGTCCAGACCGACCAACCAAGCATGCACGCGACACCCGCCGTCAAGCTGGGCTGCGTTGATTGCCACGGCGGCGATGCGGACGTGATGGGTGATGCAAACCTTGCGCATGATGATCCGGCCTATGTCGCCACGCGCAACAAGGCGCACGTCCTGCCGACGTACCCGGAAAGCTGGCACTTCCCGTCCTCCGCCAATCCCAAGCGCAGCTATGCCCTGCTCAACAAGGAAGCGCCCGAATTCGTCCGCTTCATCAATCCCAGCGACTATCGCGTCGCGCGGGAGGCGTGCGGCGCGTGCCACATCGACACGATCGAGGCCGCCGAACGCTCGCTGATGGCGTCGGGCGCGATGCTGTGGGGCGGGGCGGCCTATAATAATGGCATCGTGCCGTTCAAGAATTACATTTTCGGTGAATCCTTTACCAGAGACGGCGAACCGGCAAAGATCGTTTCGCCCGGCGATCCACCCGGCACCGTCACCGAGGAACAGAAAAAGCGCGGGGCGCTGGCGGAACTCTATCCTCTTCCAACCTGGCAGGTTGTCCCTCCCGGTGATATTTTCCGTGTGTTCGAGCGCGGCGGGCGTAATATCGCCACGCAGTTTCCCGAAATCGGCCTACCCAACCCGACTGGCTCAATTCAGCGGCTGGAAGAGCCGGGCCGCCCCGATCTGAAACAGTCCAGCCGCGGCCCCGGCACGGGCCTGCGCGTCGCCATTCCGGTGCTCAACATCCACAAGACGCGGCTCAACGACCCCTTCACCTGGTTCATGGGCACGAATGACCAGCCGGGCGATTACCGCCATTCGGGCTGCGCAAGCTGCCACGTCATCTACGCCAATGACCGCGAACCGCGCCACAGCCTGACCTACGCCCAATATGGCCGGGACGGGCAGACGATCACCGTCGATCCCACCATCAATCACAAAATGGCGGGCGGCCATGATGATGGCCATGGCGCGCTGAAAGAACCGGGCGTGAAGGAAAGCGGCCACCCGCTGCGCCACGCCTTCACCCGCGCGATTCCGACCGCGCAGTGCATGAATTGCCACATGCATCAGCCGAATATCTTCCTGAACAGCTATCTGGGCTACACCATGTGGGACTATGAATCCGATGCGCCCCATATGTGGCCGGAAAAGCAGAAATATCCGACGGCGGAAGAAGTCCACAAGGTGCTGGAACGCAACCCCGAAGGCGCATCACCCAAGGGGAAATGGGCCGACCTCGATTTTCTGCGCAATGTCTATGATCTGAACCCCAAGCTGAAAGACACGCAGTTCGCCGATTATCACGGCCATGGCTGGAACTTCCGGGCGATATTCAAACGCGACCGGGAGGGCAATCTGCTCGACGCCGACGGCAAGATCGTCGCCAATGACGACCCCGAAAAATGGCGCAAGAACGGCGAAGGCAAGTTCACGCCCCCCGGCGTCAACCCCGGCAAGACCGTGCACATGATGGACATTCACGCCGAAAAGGGTCTGCAATGCGCCGACTGCCATTTCGCGCAGGACGCCCATGGCAACGGCCTGATCTATGGCGAGGTCGCCAATGCGGTGGAAATCGGCTGCAAGGATTGCCACGGCACTGCCGACGCCTATCCCACGCTGATGACATCCGGCCCTGCTGCACGGCCACAGGGAAACAATCTCGCCCTGCTCCGCAACCCGGATGGCAAGCGGCGGTTCGAATGGATTTACGATGCGACCGGGAACCGCACCCTCATCCAGCGCTCCATCGTCGATCCCGACCTGCAATGGGAAGTCAGTCTGGTCAAAGACAGCGTGACGAAGGGCAATCCGCATTTCAATGCCAAGGCGGCACGCGCCAAGCTGATGAGCAAATCGGGTGCGGAGGACGGCACATTCGCCTTTGGCCCCGGCGTGCCCAAGGCCGACCGGGCGCACAAGGAAGAGGAGATGGCGTGCTTCACCTGTCACCTATCCTGGACGACGAGCTGCGGCGGATGCCATTTGCCGATCGAGGCTAACTGGAAGACCAAGGACCATCATTTCGAGGGCGAGGAAACCCGCAATTTCGCAACCTACAACCCACAGGTCGC
>JAENVZ010000206.1 GCA_016650315.1 Alphaproteobacteria bacterium
CACTATACGCGCCCATCACAATCGCGGGATGGAGCAGCCCGGTAGCTCGTCAGGCTCATAACCTGAAGGTCGCAGGTTCAAATCCTGCTCCCGCAACCAACCGACCTCATTTAATCAATTACTTAGACAGGCTCCGATCTTTTGGTCGGGGCCTGTCTGTGTTTTGGATTCAGCGCAGCGGCAACATATTTTATTTGTATCGGGGACAGCCATGGCCTTTGGTCTGGATGATTTGCTATCTGACTGACAACATCTCAGACAGTGGTATAAGCAACCCTCGATAATGCGATGATCGGAGAGGATGACTTCATGGGAACCCGGATTATCAAATGTCTTATTGTCATCGCTTCCACTGGCATGTCCGTGGCGGCGTTACCGGCACTGGCAGACACCGTCGCTGCGCTCGATATGCTGTCGCGGGCCACGGACAATGCGGCATCGGGACTGGCGCTCGCCCGCAAACTGATAGAAAGCGGCGACCTGCTTGGCGCGATGGCAAGCCTGGAGCGCGTGATGATCAATCATCCCGAATCCAATGAAGCATTGCTGCTGCACGCGAGCCTGCTGTGCCGTGTGGACGACCGCGGGGGATCATTGATCGAATTCGATGAGCTGCGCGGACGCGACTTCCCGGATCAGGTCTGGGCAGACGCCACCGCACCCTGTGCTGCGCTTGGCAGCAAGACCGGATCGGGAGACTAAGTCATGACTGGACACCGTTCGGGCCGCGCCGCGATGACACGCATTGTTGTGACCATCATGATGACGCTGTTGGCCGGCGCTGCCGTTGCAGAGACCACTATCCAGGTCGTGGGCATTACGTCGGCGATCGTGAATAATGTGACGATAAGCAGCGTCAAGTCGTCGCAACCTCGCCGGGCAGTGCTGCGGCAGCGCATTGCGCTGGCCGATCGGGTGCAGACCGGCACACGCAGCCAGCTTCAGGTCCTGCTGCTGGACAAATCGGTGTTTACGGTCGGCGCCAATGCGCGGCTGACAATCGATCGCTATGTCTATGATCCGAACGGCGGCGGCGCTTTCGGTGTTTCCGTCGCAAAGGGGGCCTTTCGTTTTATGTCGGGCCGGCCAGATCGCGGATCAGGTTCCTCGATCAACACACCGGTTGCCGTGATCGGCATCAGGGGAACGATCGTCGATGGCGTTGTTGGACCAGAAGCGGTTGATATTGTCCGTCGTGAACGCGTGATCGATGAGAATATCAAGAGCGATCCGGACACTGCCTCGCTGGTCATTCTTCGTGGGCCGGGCGAGCGGACGCAAGGCAATGCGACGATAGGGGCAATCACGGTGGCAGCAGGCGGCAAGGTGCTTGCGCTCGACCAGCCGATGCTTGCGGCCTATGTACCCGCGCCCGGCGCACCGCCGATCGGCCCGTTCAAGATCTCGGGTCCTGGACTGGCGCGCGTCATTGCGCTGATTTTCCCAACGCTCGCCGAACAGCGAAGAAATTCGCCGCCCGCCTCCGCGACACCGGCCTATCCTCCCTCCTCTCCCTATTACAGGCGCGAACCTTTGCCGCCGCCTGATTCTCAGGGCGTTGAACCCGGCAATGTCTCAGTACCTGCAATCAACAGCCCAGAGGCGCCGATCGGGCAGATATTCCAGGGCGTGCCGGACCGGCCGGTTGGACAACAGCCGCAGCCGACCCAGCAACAAACGCCGCCACCGAATGCAACCAGCAACTACCCGCCGAGACCTTAGGGTCAGGCGATTGGAGTTTCATTTCACTATTGCAAGCGCATTGTGCCATTATTTCGTGGCCGCCTGGAACACACCGTCCCAATCCTCTCCGGGGGGATTGCGGGAAAGCGCGTCAATTCGCTCACGATAGAGCGCATAGAATTTCTCCAGGCCGAATTTTGGCCCACTCGGCGCGATCACGCTGAGTAACTGTCTGACCTCATCCCAGGCGCGCGCGCGAAAAGCCGTCAGCATTTGCCCATGTTGCTCTGCCAGACTGAGAAACTCGGAAGTGCTGGCCAATTTTTCGTCCCCAAGAAGCACATGGATTGTTTCCGGGGCATCCCGGCCAACGACCCGCACCCTGTCGAGTTCCAGCATCGCAAAGCCAGGCAGGCGGTCGCGGAGAGCGCTGCCGATGGCAATTTGAACGCCATAATATTTGGTCAGTCCCTCGATACGGGACGTCAGATTCACCGTATCGCCGATCAACGAATAGGAGAGGCGCTGCGCCGATCCCATGTTGCCCACGCAGCACAGACCCGAATTGAGGCCGATACCGATTCGCACATCGCCCGGCCAGGGCTGGCTCTGCTGTCCGCGCATTTCCCGGTTCAGCTTTTCCAGTCGCGCCACCATCTCCAGTGCGCCACGCGCTGCATTTTCGTGCTGGTCCGGATCGTCGAGCGGGGCGTTCCAGAAAGCGAGAATGGCATCGCCGATAAATTTGTCGATGGTTGCCTTGCGAGCCAGCAAAATGTCGCACATCGGCGTCAGAAAACCGATCAGGAACAGGATTATTTCCTTTGGGCTGAATTTTTCCGATAGGCTTGAAAAGCCCCGGATATCGCAAAACAGGACGGTCATCTCGCGCTCCTCGCCGCCCAGCTCCAGACGCCCCGGATCATCGGCGATACGCTTCACCAGTTCGGGCGAAAGATAACGATCAAAAGCATTGTGGATGTAGGCACGGCGGCGTTCTTCGCGATAGTAGATGAGTGCCGTCTCGACCACATAAGCGGTCACCAGACCGATGACCGGATAGGTTGGATCGAGCAGGTAATGCCAACGCGTATATGCGTGCCAGCTTCCCCAAAGCATAACAGTGATCAGAGCGGTACAGAGAGCAGCACCCCTGGCAGCGCCGAGGCGTGGCAGAAGCAGTGCCATGCCCAGACCGAGCACCAGCAATAGTGTCCGTTCGAGTCCTGCCGCCCAGTCCGGACGCATCAGGAAACGCCCGAGGATCATTTGCTCCGTCGCCTGGGCATGTATCATTACGCCCATCTCACGATCTTGAAGCGGCGTTGAGACCAGATCTCTCAGGCCAATCGCCCCGGTGCCGATGAAAACGATGCGCCCGCCAAAGGCCTGCTTCATCTGATCGGGGGACATAAAGCCGGTGAGAATCTTCCAGGCGGGTATCACACGATCCCCACGAATCTTGCTGTAGTGCATCCACAAAGCGCCGTCCGAGGTCGTGGGCACCTCGAACGTGCCGACTTTCAGGGAGACGACTTGCCCCGGCACCCCGCCCCTCTCTCCGCTGCCGTCACTGGTCTTCACAACAATCGAACCGGCGCCCTGGGCCACCCGCAAGGCATCAAGCGACAAAGAGGGAACGAGATGTCCATTTTCTATCGCCAATAGGGGAGCCCTGCGCACGATGCTGTCGCTGTCGCCGGTGAGGCTGAGGAAGCCGTTGCCGGTCGCTGCGGCGCTCAGTCGCGGAAGGGATTGAATAGTGCCATCATATTTCGCGACCACGCTTGGCGGCGATGATCCCGCTATGGCGATGCCGGCCCTGGGTTCAACTGTTGGCCCCCGGCCATCGTGTTGAAGGAAATATCCAAGAACGACCGGCGCATGCGTGAATGTCTTCGCCAGCGTCACATCGTGATCAGGTAGTTCCGCAAGGGTAGCAATCGCAGAGCTGGGCTCGCCGTCACGCCGCATACGTTCGGCGATCATGGTAGGTGACGTGCGATCGGGTTCTGCGAAGACGATGTCGAAGGCAATGACAGCTGCGCCCGCCTCGGTCAGCCGTTGTGTAAGCTTCCCAATGTCCGTGCGAGGCCATGGCCACTGGCCCAACCGGCGGATCGTTTCATCGTCGATATCAACAATGCGAACAGGTGCATCCTCATATGGACGCGGTTCTGCCCGTTGATAGCTGTCGAACAGCAACAGGCCAATCCGGTCAAGAGAGGGCAAGCTCGCCAGCTGCAATAGCGCTATAACTATCACCACAGCCAAGCCGAGCATGAAAGGCCCGCCACTGAATTTCAGCCATTGTCGGTACGCAAATGCCAAAGCCCCTCCTGCCTGTGCTCGACCGTGGTTTACGATTTTGTTATGGGCAAGATACTTCGAACCCATCGCCTACAATACTGGCGAGAACCCTATATCGCACAGACCGCAATGAACAGCGGCGGTTTCAGGTCGAGCAACAGGATGCAGGCGTTCCGGCACCGACCATGAACCGCATCGTTGCGGCGCTCAGGTTCTTTTTATGCATACGATCGACCGCCCAGACCTGGCGCGCAAGCTGGTGCGGGTGTCCTATCCGCGCAAGCTGCCCGTGGTATTGAGCCGGGATGAGGCGGCCCGCTTGCTGACCGCCACCACCTGCCTCAAGCATCAGGCGGCGCTATCAGTCGCCTATGGCGCGGGTCTGCGCGTTGCTGAGGTCACGGCGCTCAAGGCAGGAGACAAACCCAAAGCCGCGCTCAAAGGTCATGGACGCTGGACTCTGAAAATCATCCATGTGAACCGCTTGCTGTTGGATATATCCGATCCAATAATTTCCCATTTCGTCCGGAATTATCCCGCAAAATCAACGCGTATTACCCTTGGCATCATCCCAGCATCTGTCCCACCCATTGCGGTACCATATCCCCCGCCCGGCCCTGCCGCGTTTCGTCGAAATAGATGCTGCCTGCGGACGGATCGAGGTTCAGTTCCAGCGTCCGTGCCCCATGATAGCGCGCCGATTGCACAAAGCCGGCGGCGGGATAGACCGCGCCGGACGTGCCCACCGACACGAACAGGTCGCATTTGGCCAGCGCCCGGTCGATCCGCTCCATCTCATAAGGCATTTCGCCAAAGAACACGATGTCGGGGCGCAGCGCCCGGGCCGCGCAACCATCGCAGACCGATCCGGGCGGCATAGCGTCCTGCCATGGCACCGCCTTCCCGCACGCCGCGCACAGGGCGGACAGCAGCTCACCATGCATGTGCAGCACCCGCTTGGCGCCGGCCCGCTCATGCAGGTCATCAACATTCTGCGTGACGATCAGCAGTTCCCCCGGCCATTGCGCATCCAGCGCGGCCAGAGCCTCATGCGCCGCATTGGGCTTCACGGTCGAAAGCTTCGCCCGCCGCTCGTCATAAAAGCGATGCACCAGCACCGGATCGCGCGCCAAGGCTTCGGGCGTGCACACATCCTCGACATGATGCCCCTCCCACAATCCATCTGGCCCGCGAAAGGTGGCAAGGCCGCTTTCGGCGGAAATTCCAGCGCCGGTCAGGACAAGGATGTTGCGAATGTCTTCCATGACCGCCATGAAGCACGGGCAAAGGGAAAGTTTCAAGACATGACGAACATCGGCATTTACGGAGCGGCAGGCCGCATGGGTCAAGCGATTGCACAGGCGGCACACGAAGCGGGCGTCGGCCTTGCTGGCGGCGCGGACCGGGCGGGCATTACGGGTGACATAGGTGGTATGCCGATCACATCCGACGAAAAGGCGCTTGCCGCTGCCAGCGACGTGCTGATCGATTTCTCCTCGCCAGCCGCGCTTGAAGCGCACCTCAATGCCTGTCTTGCGGCGGGCAAGCCCATCGTCATCGGCACCACGGGCCTTGAAGCCCTGCACCACGCCCTGATCGATGAAGCCGCGAAGGTCATTCCCGTCCTGCAAACTGGCAACACCTCATTGGGCGTCAACCTCCTCGCCGCATTGGTCGAAGACGCCGCCCGTCGCCTTGGCCCCGATTGGGACATAGAGATTCTGGAGGTGCACCACCGGCACAAGGTCGATGCCCCGTCCGGCACCGCGCTCCTGCTGGGCGAGGCCGCCGCGCGCGGACGAAACATCGTGCTCGCTGACCATAAGGCCAGCGGCCGCGACGGCATTACCGGCGCACGGAAAAGCGGCGACATCGGCTTTGCGGCGCTTCGCGGTGGATCGGTCGCGGGCGACCATCAGGTTATCCTCGCCACTGAAGGCGAGCGCATCGAAATCGGCCACCGCGCAGAGAACCGCAGCATCTTTGCCCGCGGCGCGGTGAAGGCAGCGCAATGGCTCGTGGGGCAGCCAGCGGGGCGCTATGACATGAAGAGCGTGCTGGGCCTCTAGCACCCATGAAAAAGGCCGACATCTTCGAATTTTACCGCCGCCTCGCGGAACAAAACCCGTCGCCAGAAACGGAGCTGGAATATGGCAATATCTACCAGCTTCTCGTTGCCGTTACCCTTTCTGCGCAATCCACGGACATCGGCGTCAACAAGGCGACCCGCGCCCTGTTCGCAAAGGTGAAGACACCGCAGCAAATGGTGGACCTTGGCGAAGAGGGCCTGAAAGACCACATCAAGACGATCGGCCTGTTCAACAGCAAGGCAAAGAACGTCATCGC
>JAENVZ010000207.1 GCA_016650315.1 Alphaproteobacteria bacterium
GTTCCAGCCCCTCGCCATAGGCCATAGCTGGTCCAGCATCATCAGGATCGACGGCCCCACCCGGAAAAACCAGTGCGCCGCCTGCAAAATCCATCTGCCGCGAACGTTCCATCATTAATAATTCCGCAGGACCATCGGTCCGGTCACGAAAGATAACAAGGGTAGCGGCGGCCCGTGACTGAGGAAGACTGTCTGTAATCATCCGCCAACGGTAAAGCAGAAGCAGGTGCACGCGATAGAGTAAAATGCAGGGGCATCTATCTCAGCTTTTGCATCTGGCCAATTTGAACATTTGCCCCGCATCGGGACAGAGTACCCGGCTTTCAGTATGGAAAAACAGTGCCTGAAATGCTAAACAACCTGTTAATATTGCGCTTTCCCTAGGGTGGTGCGCGTCGGCAATTGCTTATGGGGAGTGATGAACATGCGAATGATTATCCTGTCTGGACTGGCACTCGGTGTAGCAGGACTCACATCGCCCGCGATGGCCAGCGGCGAGATTGCGGGCGCAGGTCATGCGCATATGTCAGGCACGAACGTGCAACGCGCCATGCCAGCCCACCAAGGAAAGACGAATCGCTGGAGCAATCGCACGGACGGACGCTGGCATGGCGGCTGGTCCGCTCCGGGGGGATGGAACGCCTGGCGCCGTCCCGTCTATGGCCTTGTCCTGCCACGCTACTGGATTCAACCGGCCTTCTATATCGCCAACACGTCCGCTTACGGCCTGACAGCCCCACCCTATGGCTATGGCTGGTCCCGCTATTATGACGATGCAGTACTGACCGACCGTTATGGCCGGGTTTACGACTATCGGAGCGGCGTGCACTGGGACCGGGCCAATAATGGAGACGACAGGACCGTCTATCGCGACGCGCCAGCGCCTCGACTGCAACACTATGATTATGGCGTATATCAGGACGATGACGTCACATACCGTAATGACCATGACGATGCGGAATATCGTGGCACCTGGACAGGAACATGGATCGGCGAAGACGGCCGAACCTATAACGGCAGCTATACCGGCACCTATTATGACGATGGGGGCAATCAAGCACCACATTGGCGGTATGACGATGCCGCGCCCGCAATGGCGCCGACCCTCCCCTATGATATGGGCACCTACGCCAACGGCTATTATTATCCAGCGCCCACGATCACCACGGTGGTCGTTCACCCTTCGGTGATCACGACGACCACAACCTACATCGAAGAGGAAGTCGCTTACCCTGCGCGCAAAACAGCCTGGAAACCGAAGGCCTGGAAACCGAAGACCTGGAAACCGAAGACAAGATCAAAACTTGTGCCAAGAGCGACGTGCGCCTGCAAATAGGACAGTGCATCATCCGATAGGATCGCTCAGTTGCGATCAGCGCTTATTTCCGAAAGATACCCGCCAGTTCCATCGGCAGAGGTCCTTCGTCAAGCACGCTTGCGATCGTGACCTCACGGATCGCCTGCTCCTGCTCATCAGGGTCAAAACGCGTCCACCCATTCTTGCCCAGGCGTTCGAGAGGACGATAGCGGACCTTGTACTGCATCCGCTTTGCCCCTTCGACCCAATAGCCCAGATAGACATAGGGCAGGCCTGCACGGCGAGCGCGGATGATGTGATCCATGATGATGAAATTGCCAAGGCCGGGCCGGTCAGCGTGATAGGGGTCGAAAAAGCTGTAGATCATCGACAGCCCGTCGCTTTGCCGATCGGTCAGGCACGCCCCGACCAGACGACCGGGCGCCCCGTTTTCAGACGGTTCACGATATTCGATGACAAAACTGTCCACCGGGGTCTGTTCGACCATGTCGGCAAAATCCATCTCATCCATCTCGGTCATGCCGCCGTCGGGATGACGGGCCTTGAGATAACGCTGCAGCAGGTCGTACTGCTCATCGGTCGACCAGGGCTTGCAGGCTGTGACGATCAAATTGTCATTGCGGCGGAGCAATTTGCGCTGCGTCGCATTGGCGCGGAACTCATCCGTAACGACACGGACAGAAACGCAAGCATTGCAGCCCGCGCAGCTTGGACGATAAGCGACATTCTGACTACGCCGAAAGCCGATGCGGCCAAGCGCGTCATTCAGTTCCGATGAATTTTCCCCGCTGAGTTCGGTAAACACCTTCCGTTCGCTCCGGCCCGGTAGATAGGGGCAGGGACTGGGGTTGGTTACGAAAAACCGTGGGAATCGAAAGGGCGCTGTCACCGAACTCTCCGACCTCGTTCTGTTGTGGTTTAGACTCCGTTAAAAACGACTATGCCGCCCGAAATTCTATATGAAAAGCGTGTTTACCACGAAAGATGGTCCAGAAGTGCTTTTTTGAGCGAACAAGGCAACCACAACGGCCAAAATGAAGGCCGCGATTAAGGAATCCTTCTCTCCTCCTTTGCTATGCCCCCCCTGTCGCCATGGCAGCACGACGTTGCTTTCGTGGCTCTCATGACCTAATCCTTTGCCTGCACATAAGGGATTGTCGGTCACCACCCTTTGCCCATCGGCCAGGACTGAACATATGGCGACATTGCCGGAACAGGATGCCGTTACCGCCCGCCCGATATCGGGAAAACCGTGAACCTTTTCACCCCGCGCCGGACGCGCGTCCGCCTTATCGTCAAGGGCGTGATCGGTCTTGCCGACATCAGCGTGATATTCCTCAGCTTCACCCTGGTCAGCCTGCTTTACAGGGATGCAGCGCTGGATGCGCAAACCTCAAAGACACTCGCGCTGGTGATCCCCGTTTTCGTCGGCATTGCGATCAGCAACGGCGCCTATACGACATCGGTCGTCGAACGGTTGATGCCTTCGCTCTACAAGACACTGACTGCGTTCCTGTTCGCGGTTGGCATTTCTATCCTTGCGGTCTTCCTGTTGAAATCATCGGAATCCTTTTCCCGTGGCGTCTTTGGCCTTGGCACCGGTGTTGGCCTGATCGGACTGACGTTCAGCAGAAAGCTGTGTTGCTCCATTCATCGCCACCATTTTGGGCGGCAGTTCGTCAATGAATTGCTGATCAACCATCGCCCGCCCAAAGCGATTATCAAACCCGATCATGTCATCACTATCGACGCCGAACTGGAGGGACTTGTTCCTGATCCTGACGACCATGACATGATGACCCGTATCGGCGCACTGGTCAAAAATGCCGACAGCATTACGGTCAATTGCGCGGTCGATCTGCGTGACGCATGGTCTTTCGTATTGAAGGCGGCGGACGTACAGGCGCAGATCGTTTATCCCGAACTGGACCGGATCGGTGCGCTGCGCATCGGCCATTTTGGCGATTCCACCACGCTTGCGGTATCGCTCAGCCCCCTGAGCCTGCCCAACCGGATCGTGAAGCGCGTGTTCGATCTGGCCGTGGCCGTGGCCGCGGTAATCCTGCTCGCCATCCCAATGCTGGCCATTGCTGCGTTGATCCGTATCGACAGCTCCGGAGCGGCGTTATTCAGGCAGACGCGCATCGGCCGCAACAATCAGCCGTTCATGATGCTGAAATTCCGGTCCATGGCGACCGGGCGACAGGACGATGCGGCCAGACAGCTCACCCGGCGCAATGACGAACGCCTCACCCGGATCGGCGCGTTTTTGCGCAGGACCAGTCTGGATGAACTGCCGCAAATACTGAATGTGCTGATGGGTGATATGAGCATTGTCGGCCCCCGCCCCCACGCGGCGCAGGCGCTGGCAGGCCAGTCGCTCTATTGGCAGGTCGATAACCGTTACTGGCACCGCCATGCGATCAAGCCGGGCATGACCGGCCTTGCGCAAATCCGGGGCCATCGCGGTAATACTTTTCGAGAGGATGATTTGCGCGACCGCCTGCAATCGGATCTCGACTATATCGCGCAATGGTCGCTGCTGTCGGACATTCTCATCATCATCAGCACCTTTCGGGTGCTGCGCCATGACAATGCGTTCTAGGCCAGTTCGACAGGCGTGACTTCGTAGCCCGCAACGCCAAGCGCCGCGACCAGTTGATCGAGATGCGCCCGGTCGCGGGTTTCGCATTCGATGTCCGTGATCAGCCCCTTGGCCGGCAGGGTCGTAAAGACGCGCTGGTGATAAATCTCAATGATATTGACCTGCTGCTCGTCAAAAATCCGTGCGACGTGGAAAAGCGCGCCCGGGCGATCCTGCAAACGGATACGCAGGCGCGCCAGACGGCCCGACCGCGCCAGATCGCGCAACAGCACATTGGCAAGCAGGCGCGTGTCGATATTGCCGCCGCACAGCACCAGGCCGACAGTTCGTCCCGCAAACCGATCCTTGTGCGCCAGCAGCGCGGCAAGCCCCGCCGCGCCCGCGCCTTCAACCACAGTCTTTTCAATCTGCAGTAGCAGACTGACCGCCTGTTCAAGATAACGTTCGCTCACCAGCACAATATCGTCGGCCAGGGCCTGCACGAATTTGCGCGTGAGTTCACCCGGCTGCTTGACAGCGATGCCTTCAGCCAGCGTATCACCCTCGCAAGGGAGATCCTCGCCCTTCACATTGGCGTACATGGAAGGATAGAGTTCCGCCTGCACCCCGATGAGGCGAATGTCGGGCTTGAGCGCACGGGCCGCCGTACCCATGCCGGAAAACAGGCCGCCGCCGCCGATCGGCACCACCAGAGTGTCGATGTCCGGCGCGTCTTCCAGCATTTCAAGCGCGACCGTGCCCTGCCCTGCAATGATGTCCGGCTCATCGAAGGGATGCACGAAGGTCAGGCCGCGCTCTACCTCCAGCTCGCGGCTATGGGCATAGGCCTCCTCAAATTTCTCACCGTGCAATACGACAGTGGCCCCATGACCCTGCGTCTGCATGATCTTCACCGTCGGCGTTGTTTTCGGCATGACGATGGTGACCGGCACACCCAGCCGCGCGCCATGATAGGCAAGGCCCTGCGCATGATTGCCTGCGGACGCTGCAATAACGCCTTTCTTGCGCGCTTCATCATCCAGCAACAGCAGGCGGTTCAGCGCGCCGCGCTCCTTGTAAGCCGCGGTGAATTGCAGGTTTTCGAACTTCAGATAGACCTTCGCGCCGATCATGTCGGACAGCGTGCGACTCCACAGCGTCGGCGTACGCACGATCGACGCGCCAATGCGCTTGTGCGCGGCGCGAATATCCTCGATCGTGACGGGCAGCGCGGTTGCGTCGACGGGAATTTTTTTCTGTTCATTCATGGCGGCCAAGCCCTAGGATCGAAACCCGAACATTTCAAGCAGCGCTTTGGCAAGATCAACCCTAGCATCACATGAAAACAGGCTTTATGCGGAGCTTATGACAAAAATTGCATTTATCGGCTTGGGAATCATGGGCGGAGCAATCGCGGGACATCTCGCCGCAGCCGGACATGCATTGACCATCTTCAACCGCTCCAAGGCAAAGACCCTTGCCTGGGTCGAAAAACATGGCGGCGAGGCGGCTGCCAGTCCAGCGCTGGCCGCGCAAGGCGCCGATGTCGTTATCAGTTGCGTAGGCACTGACGATGATCTGGCCACCATCACATTGGGCAAGGATGGTGCATTTCGTACCATGAAGCCGGGCAGCCTGTTTATCGATCACACTACTGTTTCTGCCCGGATTGCCCGTCAATTATTTGTCGAGGGCGAAAGCCGCGGCATATTTTGTGTCGATGCGCCGGTTTCGGGCGGTCAGGCGGGTGCGGAAAACGGTACATTGTCCATCATGTGCGGCGGCACCGACGAAGCTCTGGCTACGGCGAAACTCATTATGCAGGCCTATGCAAGCCGCATTGTCCATGTCGGGCGCGCAGGCGCAGGCCAGACCGCCAAGATGGTCAATCAGATCGCCATTGCCGGCGTGTTGCAGGGCCTGTCCGAAGCTCTGCGCTTTGCCCAGGCAAGCGAACTTGACATCGACAAGGTGTTCGAGGCGATTTCCGGCGGCGCGGCACAAAGCTGGCAAATGGATCATCGCTGGAAAACGATGGCGCAGGACAGCTTCGATTTCGGCTTTGCGGTGGACTGGATGCGCAAGGATCTGGGCCTCGCGCTCGACGAAGCGCGCGTCAATGGCGCGACATTGCCGGTGACAGCGATTGTCGACCAGTTTTATGCCGATGTGCAGGCGATGGGTAGCAGTCGGCAGGATACAAGCGCACTGGTCCGCAGGCTTACCCGCGCATGAAAGGTCGGGTACGCGTGCACAAACGATGGCTTGCCGTCATGACCGCCCTCACCCTTCCCGCACCGCTGCTTGCAAGCGGCCTCATCGACAATGTCAACGGCTTCACCCTTGATGCCGAGGGCAAGGTCCAGCGCTTCGAGGGCCTGCTGATCGACGATCATGGCAAGGTCGAAAAACTGTTGCAGCACAAGGACAAGCGCCCCGAAAGACTGGATTTCAAAACCGACGGCAAGGGCCGCACGCTGATGCCGGGCCTGATCGACGCGCACGGCCATGTCATGGCGCTGGGTTTTCAGGCGTTGACGCTTGACCTCAGCGGCACACATTCGCTGGTCGCGGCGCTGGCGAAAGTCACCGCCTATGCGCAGGCCTATCCGGCGCGCCGCTGGATCATCGGCACTGGCTGGAATCAGGAGGCCTGGGGCCTCAAACGCTTTCCGACCGCCGCCGACATCGATGCGGTGCTGCCAGACACGCCGGTCTGGCTGGCACGCGTGGACGGCCATGCCGGGTGGGCGAACAGCAAGGCCATGGAACTGGCCGGGGTCACAGCAAAAACCAAAAGCCCCGCAGGGGGCCGGATCGAGATGGCTAATGGCGCACCCAGCGGCATTTTCGTCGACGCCGCCCAATCACTGATTG
Organism: Alphaproteobacteria bacterium; assembly: GCA_016650315.1. Classification (GTDB taxonomy): domain Bacteria; phylum Pseudomonadota; class Alphaproteobacteria; order Sphingomonadales; family Sphingomonadaceae; genus Rhizorhapis. The sequence goes on from JAENVZ010000207.1 coordinate 6,780, forward strand.
AAAAAATTGTACCGCTCCCACTGCCCAAGGAGCGCGATCTGGCGCTGGTCAAAGCACAGCAGAATCTGTTGAGCCTTGGCATTACGACAATCACCGACATGGGCACCAGCCTGGACGACTGGCAGGCCTTCCGCCGCGCCGGCGATCGCGGGAAACTGGGGATAAGGATCATTTCCTACGCAGCGGGCATTGATGCGATGCTCAACACGGCAGGGTCCGAGCCCACGCCATGGCTCTATAATGATCATTTACGCATGGTCGGCGTCAAATTCCTCCTCGACGGCGCGCTGGGGTCTCGCGGAGCATGGCTCAAGGCACCTTACGCCGATGCGCCGGGACAAAGCGGCCTGTCGCTGATGACCAGCGCACAGCTTCGCAACCAGATGAGCAGAGCCGCGATGGACGGGTTTCAGGTCGCCGTGCATGCCATTGGCGACAAGGCAAATGCAGAACTGCTCGACGCCATTGATGAGCTGGCGCAAACCTATACCGGCGACCGGCGCTGGCGCATCGAACATGCGCAGATCGTCGATCCTGCCGACCTTCCCCGCTTTGCCCAATATGGCATCATTGCCTCGATGCAGCCCTCCCATGAAGCCTCCGACTGGCGCATGGCGCAGGCGCGCATGGGGGAAGGCAGGCTCGGCGGCGCTTATGCCTGGCGCGCGATGCTGGACAACCATGCTCCCCTCGCCTTTGGATCGGACGTGCCAGTGGAAACGGCCAATCCCTTTCCCGGCATCGCCATTGCCATGACCCGGGAAGACGCCAGCGGCGAACCCTTTGGCGGATGGAGACCTGAGCAGCGGATTGCGCTGGAAGATGCGCTCAAGGCCTATACAATCGGCAGCGCTTATGCGGGCTTTGCCGATGATCGGCTGGGTACACTGATGCCGGGCAAGGCCGCTGATTTCGTGATCATGGACAGCGACATCAGCATCGCCTCCCCCACCGACATCCGCGTGGCCAGCGTGCGTGAGACCTGGATTGGCGGCAAACCGCAATTTGTCCGCAAGGATAGCCCTGCAACCGACAAGAGGGACGAGATGTGACCGCGATCCAGCTCACCACCAAATATGTCGAGAAACCGTGGGGACGGACCGATATTCCCGTTATTTTTCCTAATCCCGACTGGCGGAAAATTGGTGAAATCTGGTTCGACGGCCCCGCCGGGCAGCATCCCCCGCTGCTGGTCAAATATATCTTCACCAGCGAAAAACTCTCGATCCAGGTGCATCCTGACGACACCTATGCGAACGCCCATGGCCTGCCGGGCGGCAAGGAGGAGTGCTGGTACATATTGGACGCTGAACCCGGCGCAACCCTTGGCGTTGGCCTAACGCAAAACCTTGACGGCAATGCATTACGTGCAGCCGCGCTGGACGGGTCGATCGAGCAAATGATGGACTGGAAGCCAGTCAAGCCGGGTGATTTCTTCTTCATTCCGGCCGGAACCATACATGCCATCGGCGCGGGCATTACGCTGGTCGAGGTGCAGCAGAATGTCGATGTCACCTA
>JAENVZ010000208.1 GCA_016650315.1 Alphaproteobacteria bacterium
CAACGGCACCACATTTGAACCCGTCGTTCCCGCGCATGCGGGAACCCATCTCCCGGCGTCACCCCAAGCGGATCGTTCAGGAGATGGATTCCCGCCTGCGCGGGAATGACGAGGATATTTCAGCCCGCGCTTCCCACCGCCGGGCAGGCGCCAAGCCGCGTGGCGGTTACATCCGCCGATGCGCGGACCGTCGGCTTTCCTCCGGCCATCATCCAGCTACCGTCCCGGCTGGACCCATCAAGCAGGATGTTGATGGTGCCCGGTCCCGACTTGCACGTCAGCGTAGCGGACAGGCGCCCCGTGGTTGGTGTCAGGTTGTCATAGGCGCATTCCGTCCCCTGATTGGACGCCAGGAAAACCGCATCAGGACGGTCGGCGGTTTCGTCGGTAATGCAGACCTTTGTCGTTACCGTCTCACCCAGTTTCGCGTCATATTCCTCTTTGGTCAGGCCATCATGGTTATAGCCGGTGAGCGTGTGCGTGATTTCCCATTCGCCCGGTTGCATCAGCGGCGGCTTTGCCTCGGTCGCGGCATTGGCGGTGGCCTCTTCTTCCTTGCCCCCGCCGCAGGCGGCCAGCGCCAAAATGGATGCTGCGACCAAAAGATATTTGTGCATGATGCCATTCTCCCCTCGTTTGTTCTTTTCTGCTTCAATATCAGTCGGAACCGAAGGCACAGACGGGCCGTGATATCAATCAGCTTTTCAAATCCGCCGGACATTCGGCGGCGACCCATTTGCCCGACGTTTTGGCCTTCATATGCATTCCCATGCCATTGCTCATGCCGGACGATTGCATGTCCATCGCCATATCGTACCTGTCAGGCGCGTAATGGCCCTTCATCTTCGAATGCATCTGGCCCTTGCCACCGGGTTGTTCGCAGGTGACCTCGGCTGTGATCGTGCCACCGCCCATTTCCATATGCTTGTAGGTACAATTGGATTTTTTCTGGCCAGTGAGAAAATCCGCATTGGGCCGCGCGGCTTCTTCGGGTGTCACGCAATACCGCAACGCCGCCTTGTTCATGCCCGCTTTCATCCGGTCCATCATTTCAGGCGGGGTGCCTGCGGGCATACCGTCCAGTTCAAGGGCATCGACCTGAAAGCTGCTTTCCCACAGGCCCGGCTTGATACGGACGGATGACGATGTCAGTCCGCCGATTGTGTCTGATCCGGCCTTGCTATCGGCAGTTGCGCCGCCTTCGGCCTTCGTTGCATCCTGTTCGGTTTTTCCGGCCTTTTCGCAGCCGGAGAGCAAGGTCATCGCCAGCGCGGCGGATAAAAGCATCACGCTTTTCATGGGCATTTTCCCTTTCATTTGCACGCGCTGTTGCGCCGCGTAACCCAGCTACCATATCAACTGCGCATGACGATTCAAATCAGAACCAGTCTGGCTGAACCCGAAACAGGTGAAAGCTTTGTACCGCATCGTCCCGAACGCCCGGAAAAGAGCGAGGGTGGGCGGCCATTCAGGCTGGTGTCCGACTATGAACCTTCCGGCGATCAGCCAACCGCGATCGCCGAACTGGTTGAGGCGGCGAGTGCTGGCGAGCGCGATCAGGTGCTGTTGGGCGTCACGGGATCGGGCAAGACCTTCACCATGGCCAAGGTCATTGAAGCGATGCAGCGTCCCGCGCTGATCCTGGCGCCCAACAAGATATTGGCGGCGCAGCTTTACGGCGAATTCAAAAGCTTTTTCCCCGAAAACGCCGTCGAATATTTCGTCAGCTATTACGATTATTACCAGCCCGAAGCCTATGTGCCGCGATCCGACACCTATATCGAAAAGGAAAGCAGCGTAAACGAGGCGATCGACCGGATGCGGCACAGCGCCACCCGGTCGCTACTGGAGCGTGACGATGTGCTGATCGTTGCGTCGGTGTCCTGTATCTATGGCATCGGGTCGGTTGAAACCTATTCGGCCATGACCTTTGCCATGAAAAAGGGCGAAAGCGCCGATCAACGGGAAATCATCCGCAAGCTGGTGGCCCTTCAATACAAGCGCAACGACGCCGCTTTCGCGCGCGGCAATTTCCGGGTGAAGGGGGACAATCTGGAAATCTTCCCTTCGCACTATGAGGACACCGCCTGGCGCATCAGTTTCTTTGGCGATGAGATCGAGGAGATCACCGAATTCGATCCACTGACGGGTAGGAAAGTGGCGAATCTGGATTATGTGAAGGTCTTTCCCAACAGCCACCATGTGACGCCCGGCCCGACATTGAAGCAGGCGATGGAGGCGATCCGTTTCGAACTGGCCGAACGGCTCAAGGGTCTGCACGCGGAAGGCAAGCTGTTGGAAGCGCAAAGGCTGGAGCAACGCACGCATTTCGATCTGGAGATGATATCGGCGACGGGAAGCTGTGCGGGAA
>JAENVZ010000209.1 GCA_016650315.1 Alphaproteobacteria bacterium
ATATCGCTTTTCCTCGCGCCGCCGCCCTTCAGGGCATTGCCAAGATGCGGGCCAATCTGGCGCTGGGCCTGACGCAAGGGCTGTTCCTTCCGCAAGATCGCCCGGACGAGGAATGGCTGGGGCAGTTAGGTGAAAATCTTGCCGATGCCGAACCGCATATGCGCGCCGCCGCATGGTCCGCTTCATCCATGTGGGCCGCCAATGCCGCTACGATTTCCCCCGCGCCTGACACCAAAAACGCTAAATGTCATCTGACGGTTGCCAACCTGATGACCATGCCGCACCGAAGCCATGAATGGATCGGGACGCTCAAGCAGCTCCAGATCGCCTTCGCTGCGGCGCCTTTTTGCGTACATGGTCCCATTCTTCCCCCTTTCGGCGACGAGGGCGCGGCCAATCATATGCGACTGTGCACCGAACATGGCGCAACAGGCATCGAAATTTTCGTCTATGGCAAAAGCGGCGGGGCCTATCCCGTGCGCCAGCATATCGAGGCGGGGAAGGCCATTTCCCGCATTCACGGTCTTGATCCGGCCCGTGTGCTTTTCGTCCAGCAGTCGGAAGAGGCCATCGCGGCAGGCGCATTTCATAACGATGTTGTCGCGGTCGCCAATGAGCATGTTCTTTTTACTCATGAGCAGGCGTTCGCAGACAAGGACGGCTTTTATGCGGCGCTGCGCAATCAGTTGCCACAGGTCGAAATCATTGAGGTTCCTGCCAAGGCCGTCAGTCTGGCCGACGCGATTAAAAGCTACCTTTTCAATGCCCAACTCGTCACCCTGCCCGGCGGAGGTATGGCCCTTATCCTTCCAACCGAGGCGCAGGACACGACCGCTGCCTGGACCTGGCTTGGCGGGATGGTGAAGGGCAACGGCCCCATCCGCCGCCTGATCCCCGTCAATGTGCGTCAATCCATGGCCAATGGCGGCGGCCCTGCATGTCTGCGCCTGCGGGTCGTCGCCGATCCCGCCGACATTGATCCACGCTTCCTCGTCGATGCCGAAAAACTGGATGGAATCGCGGCCATTGTCGAGCGTCATTGGCCCGAACAGATCGCGCCGGGTGATCTCGTGGATCCCTCGCTTGTCACGACAGTGCGACAGGCCCGCATGGCCTTGATCGATCACCTTGATCTGGGCCACGATCTTTCCTGACCGCCGGCTGACAAGCACGCTGGCAAGTGTCGGTCAAATTGACATTTAACGGATTCTTCACTTCACTACATGACGGAAATCTGGGTTTGGCATATGAATTGCTTAACAAAAAGCCATGTGGAAGAAGTTCAAACGGCTATTCGTTATCAAGACCAAGTTTGAGGCCTTTCTCATCATCTATGCCCTGGCCCTTGGAGCGACTGAGCGCGGGGTTGTCTATATGCAGCAATATCCCGGGTTTGGCGGCGTTTTGTTGGCGCTCGCATGCACGGGTGCGGTCTTCATGGCGGGTGGCAAAATTCTCGATGCCGTCGAAATGCGCTCTTATTGGGAAGACTGAATTCTGACGCGAAGTGATGGGGCTTTGTAAGGACTCGTTATGAAACAGTCAGTATTCTGGCCTGCGTGGCGACCAGTTCCGTCAACCAGTCATTGAACAGGCTGACCCGAGCCAGATTACGTACATCCTGATGAATTGCGATCCAAAAAGCGCGACGAAGCGTGAAATCGGGCAACACACGCTGTAATTTCTCATCCTGCCCGCCGATGAAATCCGGCAATATCGCCAGCCCGGCTCCGGCCTGACACATGCGCTGTTGCGCGTTGATGCTGGAACTGCGCAAGCATGCTTCCACCCCGGGAAGCAATTCAGACAGATAGTCGAGTTCCGGTGCGTATATCTGATCGGGAATATAACCGATAATCCGGTGCGCACTAAGTGAATCGCGGCTCGTGACCCCGCCGGCGGCTTCCAGATAGTCGAGCGATCCATACAAACCCAAACTATATTCAGTCAGTCTGCGCGTCAGAAGTGGTCCCTTGCGTGGTCGGGCGAGCAGAATTGCAATGTCGGTTTCCCGCTTGCCGGGGCTCAAAAAACCGCTGCTAGCCGCCAGATCAACGGTGATTGCCGGGTATTTCGTGGCAAATTCATGCAAATGACGGGCGATGACCCATGTTCCGAAACCTTCCGATGCACTGATACGCAAAATGCCCGAGGGCCCACCTTTGCCGCCACTCCCCTCACCAATAGCGCTGACCGACTGCTCCATCTCTTCGGCACGTATGAGCAGCGCCCTGCCCGCCGCCGTCAGCTTTTGTCCATCCCGGTCCTGTTCAAAGAGCACTTGGCCAATATCTTTTTCTAGCCGCCTGATCCGCCGGGACACCGTAGTGGGATCAGCGCGCAGCCCCGGCGCGGCGCGGCCGATCTGTCCGGCGCGCGCAACAGACAGGAAAAAACGCAGATCATCCCAGTTCATGTGGCTGCATTATTGCAGGTATATCCTGCATGTCCAAGCCTTGAATATGCTAGGTGGATAGTTGTAATGTTTCGTCCACAGGAAGCGGAATGGAAGAAGGCATTGGCACGTAATTGCGCAGCGACGCAATGAACGTCTTAAGTCAGAAAACATCTACATCTTAAGTGTAGCGCGCCCTGTAATGGGCGAGAATCGCACACCCTACAGGAGCGGACAAAATGGTTCAGCACGCAGTAGTTTTACCTATTGAGAAAAATCCGGTCGTTGCCGAAATTGCGGAACTTGTTGCCCGCTCACGTGCAGCGCAGGCACAGATCGCCGATTATACGCAGGAACAGGTCGATGAACTGATCCGCGCCATGGTGTGGGCGGTCGCGCGTGAGGATGTTGCGAAAAAAATCGCACAGCATACCGTCGATGAAACCCAGCTTGGCAATTATGACGGCAAGTTTCTGAAAATTTTCCGGAAAACCCGTGCCACTTTATACGATATCATCGATGACAAATCCGTAGGCGTCATTGAGGAAGATCTAGCGCGTAACCTGGTCAAGATAGCCAAGCCGATAGGCGTGATCGGTGCGCTTTCTCCATCCACGAACCCCGAGGCAACGCCCGTCATCAAGGCGATATCGGCGGTAAAAGGCCGCAATTCCATTATTGTTGCACCGCATCCGCGAGCGAAACTGACCAACAAACTGATATGCGACCTGATGCGCGACGCCATTGTGCAAATGGGTGGCCCCGCCGATCTGGTGCTCAGCATCGACACGCCTTCAGTTGAAAAAACCAACGAATTGATGCGTCAGTGTGATCGCGTACTGGCAACGGGCGGTGGTGCAATGGTGACGGCCGCGTATTCGAGCGGCACACCTGCCTTGGGCGTTGGCGTCGGCAATGCCGTGATTACGGTCGATGACACGGCCAACCTTGACGATGCCGCCGAAAAGATTCGCATTTCCAAAACACTCGATCTTGCAGCGTCCTGTTCGTCCGACAACAGCGTGGTTCTGCTTGCCGGCATTTACGATGAAATGCTGCAAAAGCTGCAGGCGCAGGGCGGCTATGTCGTTAACGCTGAAGAAAAGATCAAGCTTCAGAACACCATCTGGGTCGATGATCATCTCAACACTGCAATCGTCGCCCAGCCCGCCGAAAAAATTGCGGGCATGGCGGGCATCGAGCTGCCAGAAGGCAAGAGCTTTTTCATTGTTCCCGAAACGGGCTTTGGACCAGATTATCCATTTTCCGGCGAAAAACTGTCCGTAGTCATGGCGCTGTATCGCGCGAAGGACATCGATGAGGCCATTTCCCTGACCAACAATATTCAGGCCTATCAGGGCCAGGGGCACAGCTGCGGCATCTATTCCCAGAGCGATGAGAATATCATGAAGCTCGCCTTTGCCACCAAGACATCGCGGGTCATGGTCAATCAGCCGCAGTCGGCATCGAACAGCGGCAATTTATGGAACGGCATGCGGCAAACCTTCTCGTTGGGTTGTGGTAGTTGGGGCGGCAATGGTACGAACAACAACATTACCTGGCGCGACCTGATCAATGAAACCTGGGTTTCAAAACCACTAGCGAAAGCCAAAACGCTTCCAAGCGACGACGTTCTGTTCGGTTCGGTGATTGACAAGATAAAATAGCCAAATACCAGAGACTGCCTGGTGACGCGTTGTTTGTTATATGTAACTGACCGTGAAATCGGCAATATGGAAGCGCTCATCGAAAGGAGGGGGGAATGCAGTTCGACCTTACCGAGGACCAGCGCGCTATACAGGATATGGCGTGCAAGTTCACTGCCGACGCCATCACGCCCTATGCGGCAGAGTGGGATGAAAAACATATTTTCCCCCGCGACACCATTCGCGCGGCGGCGGAACTTGGCTTTGGCGGCATTTATGTGTCGGAGGAAGCTGGCGGCATTGGCCTCGGACGGCTGGAATCGGCCATCATCATGGAAGCGATGGCTTATGGCTGCCCTTCCACCAGCGCATTCATTTCCATCCACAATATGACTGCCTGGATGATCGACCGCTTCGGCAGCCAAGCAGTGAAGGACAAATATCTCCCCGCTCTGGTTCCCATGGAAAAGATGGGGAGCTATTGCCTGACCGAAGCAGGCGCGGGATCGGACGCTGCTGCGCTCAAGACAAAGGCGGTCAGGGATGGCGACGATTATGTCGTTACCGGCTCCAAGCAGTTTATTTCAGGTGGTGGCGAGAATGAAGTCTATGTCGTCATGGTCCGCACCGGCGAGGATGGACCCAAGGGCATAAGCTGCCTTGTCATCGAAAAGGATATGCCCGGCGTCAGCTTCGGCGCCCAGGAAAAGAAACTGGGCTGGCATTCGCAGCCGACGGCGCAGGTGAATTTTGACGGCGTTCGCGTTCCTGCGGAAAATCTTGTCGGCGCGGAAGGTGACGGTTTCAAGATCGCCATGGTGGGTCTTGATGGCGGGCGCCTCAACATTGGCGCCTGTTCGCTGGGCGGCGCACAACGATGCCTGGACGAAGCCATTAATTATACCAAGGACCGCAAGCAGTTCGGTCAGGCCATAGCCGAGTTTCAGGCAACGCAGTTCACGCTTGCCGACATGGAAACCGAGCTTCAGGCTGCTCGCAGCCTGCTCTACACGGCCGCTGTGAAGGTCACCGAGAACGCTCCCGACAAAACCCGTTTCGCTGCCATGGCCAAGCGCTTTGCCACCGATACCGGCTCATCCGTCGTCGATCGCGCGTTACAGCTTCATGGCGGCTATGGCTATTTGCAGGACTATCCGATCGAACGCTTCTGGCGCGACCTGCGCGTCCATTCAATCCTTGAGGGCACCAATCAGGTGATGCGGATGATCGTTGCAAGGGACATGCTGCGCCAGTGACCGATGAAGTCCTGATTTTACGCGACGGCACTATAGGCCGGATACGCCTGAACCGGCCAAAAGCCATCCATGCGCTGACGCCCGGCGGACGGATCGATGGCGCGGATTGCAAGGCCCTTGGCATTGCCACGCATTATATGCCCTCTGAAGTCATTGAGGGCGTGAAGGCGAAAATTATTGCCGATCCTGCAGCAGTCGAATCTCTGCTGGATGCAGCAAATGCAGCCCCGCCTCTATCGAAAATTGAAGGGCAGCGTGCCGACATAGACCGGCTTTTTGCTTCCGACCGATATGAAGACATTCTTGTGGCGCTCAAGGCCGATGGGAGTGAATGGGCAGAGAAGCAACTTTCGGTCCTTGCTACGAAATCGCCACAGACGATCAAGGTGGCGTTGCGCCAGTTGACCGAAGGCGAGGCAATGAACGACTTCGCGGACAATATGCGCATGGAATATCGTCTCGCCTGCCATGCCATCCGCCGCCCGGATTTCGTTGAAGGCGTTCGCGCGGTGATTGTCGACATGGATAATACGCCCAATTGGGTCCCTTCGACGCCGGAAGCTGTTACCGATGATCTTGTTGATTCTCTCTTTTCCGCGCTGCCTGCGGGCAAGGAGTGCTCACCTTTACCCGAGACGCCAGCATTGGGAGTTTGAACCATGGCCTATGAAACCATCCTTGTCGAAAAACGCGACGCAGTTACACTGATCACCCTCAATCGTCCTCAGGCGTTGAATGCACTTAATAGCCAGGTGCTGGCCGATCTGATCACTGCTTTTGCTGCCTATGATGCAGATGAAAGCCAGCGTTGCGCTGTGATCACTGGCAGCGAAAAGGCCTTTGCCGCCGGTGCCGACATCAAGGAGATGCAGGACAAGGGCTTTGCCGACATGTATCGCACAGACTGGTTCGCCGATTGGACCAGCAAAGTGGTTGCTACCCGAAAACCGTGGATTGCGGCAGTCGCGGGCTATGCGCTTGGTGGTGGATGCGAACTGGCAATGATGGCGGATTTCATCATCGCCGCCGATACGGCCAAATTCGGACAGCCTGAAATCAAGTTGGGCGTTGCGCCCGGCATGGGCGGATCGCAGCGGCTTACCCGCGCGGTTGGCAAGGCGAAGGCCATGGAAATGTGCCTGACAGGCCGGATAATGGGAGCCGAAGAAGCCGAGCGTGCCAACCTGGTTGCCAGGATCGTCCCCGCGGCGGATCTGCTCGAAGATGCGCTCAAAACTGCTACGATCATTGCGGCCATGCCACCACTCGCCGCCATGGTGAACAAGGAAATGGTCAACCTCGCCTTCGAAACCGGCTTGCTTCAGGGCATCTACACCGAACGCCGCCTGTTTCAGGGGCTGACCGCCACGCAAGACAAGATGGAAGGCATGGCTGCCTTCGTCGAAAAGCGTGCGGGCGTGTGGAAGGGGCAGTAATTTCAATCCCCATCTGGGCCGAAGACCAGGATAAAAGAGGATAGCCTGATATGAAAATTGCATTCATTGGCCTTGGCAACATGGGCGGCGGCATGGCGGCAAATCTGGTAAAAGCCGAACATCAAGTTGTCGCCTTCGATCTTTCCGAAGCCGCCCTTACCCATGCGGAAGAGGCAGGATGCAGCCGAGCAACATCTGCCGCTGCCGCCGTAGCGGGTGCCGATGCTGTTGTCTCCATGCTACCTGCGGGCAAGCATGTCGACATGGTGTATGGCAATGAAGTTTTCGGAAGCGCTGCACCAGGCGCGTTGTTTCTCGACTGTTCAACCATTGATGTCGCCACGGCGCGCAAGGTGATTGCGGCGGCCGCCAGTAAGGGCTTTGAAATGGTCGATGCGCCGGTTTCAGGCGGTATTGCTGCGGCGGCAGGCGGCACGCTGACCTTCATGGTCGGTGGCACCGACAGCGCCTTCGAACGCGCCCGGCCCATCCTTTCCGCCATGGGGAAAGCGGTCATCCATGCCGGCAGCGCGGGCAATGGGCAGGCGGCCAAGATATGCAACAACATGCTATTGGGCGCGACCATGGTTGCAACCTGTGAAGCCTTTGCCATGGCCGAAAAACTTGGTCTCGATCCGCAGACTTTCTATGATATCAGCAGCGTTTCTTCGGGCCAGAGCTGGTCGATGACCAGCTATTGCCCCCTGCCGGGCGTTGGCCCGCAAAGCCCTGCCGATAATGGCTATCAGGGCGGGTTCGCTACCGCCTTGATGCTGAAAGACCTCAAACTGGCAACGCAGGCTGCCCAAACCGTGGACGCCAGCGTGCCGATGGGAAATGCAGCCGAAGCGCTCTATCAAATACTGGCGTCGGCGGGTGATGGCGGTCGTGATTTTTCGGCCATTATCGAGATGCTACGCGGGAAATAGCCCCGGCAGCTATTTGATTTTATAGGGTAGAATTTCCCGCACATCGGGATCGACAGACAGGCTGTGATCGACAGGTGGGAAAGCCCGTTGATCGCAATTCATGCGCGGGCAGATGCGGCAACTTATGCCGATCAGCGTGGCTGCCTGTTCATTGCTGATGTCCAGTTGATCGGCATAGACGAAGCTTCTGGCATGTTCGATTTCGCACCCCAGCGCCACGGCATAACGGCGCGGCGCGCGGGCGTAGCTGCCCGACGGTTTCACCAATCCTTTGGCCATGCAGACATAGCGGGCGTTATCGGGGGTTTGCGCCAATTGCACGCCGATCCGATCAGGAATGGCCACCGCCTCATGCACAACCCATAATGGGCAGGCTCCACCAAAACGCGCAAATTCCAGGCGTGTGGCCGAATGGCGCTTTGTAATATTTCCGGCCATATCGACCCGGCAAAAGAAAAAGGGCGTGCCGCATTCCCCCGGCCGCTGAAGCGTCGATAGCCGGTGGCAGGCCTGTTCGAAGCTAACTGAAAAATGCTGGCATAATCGGTCGATGTCGTGGCGCAGGCTCCGCGCCGTTCGGCGGAAATGGTCGTAGGGCATCAACAGCGCCCCGGCCGCGTAATTGGCAAGGCCAATGGATAAAAGCTGCCGCGCCTCATCCGAACGCAATTCCGCTTCGTCCCTAACACCCGCGATCACATCCGCCAGTTCCAGCGCGGCCAGTTGATGCGCAAGTGCGAACCGGCGGCTGTCGGGCGGCAGCGTGCTGGATAACGTCAATGTTTTCGTTCGGCGATCATACCGGCGCAACAGTCGCGCACTTTCCTCACGCGCCGTCAATTCCACGACAACCTGATGCACATTCTTGAGTCGCGCCAACAGGGCATCGTCATCGATTTGATCCCGGCCCCATAAATCACGAGCCATCCGTTCAGCTTCCCGGTCAATGGGATCGACATAATTCCCGGCCAGATGGAACCAGTCACGGACCTCCTCCCACGGTAGTCGGCCGTCCAGTCCCATATTGCTTGATATGACGTCATCAACGAATTGCAGACGGTTGAGGGCGCCGCGATAGGCCTGGTGCAACGCCGTCAGCCGGTCTGCTATGGCAGGTTGCAATTCGACAAGGCGATCCAACGCGCCGTCGGATATTTCCATACCCCGAAACAGCGGGTCAGTCAGCGCATCACGAACACCTGACGTACGGCGCTGTTCATCGTCCACCTCAAAATCCGCGCCGTTCAGGGGAAAGGTTCGCCCAATGGTCTGACGGATTGCAGACGTCATTGGTCGGTCGTCATGTTCCAATTGGCTGAGATAGCTGTTGGAAATGCCCATTCGTGCAGCCATAACCGATTGAGAGAGACCCAACCGCAACCGCAAGGCACGAAGCCGTTCCCCGGCATAAAGACGCTGCTTGCCCACCACTGCCTTTCCTTTTTGCGGAAAGGCAGTTTTGCAAAAAATGTGAAACTAAGCAATCCTTGATGCGAAAGCGGAAAGATCCGCGTCAGATATGGATCGCCCGCCCATAAGCGCTGAGCACGCTTTCATGCATCATTTCCGAAAGCGTCGGATGCGGGAACACCGTATGCATCAGTTCGGCTTCCGTCGTTTCCAGTGTCTTGCCGACGGCATAGCCCTGGATCAGCTCGGTCACTTCCGCGCCCACCATGTGTGCGCCCAGCAATTCACCCGTCGCGTCGTCGAACACTGTCTTGATGAACCCTTCCACCTCACCCAACGCAATGGCTTTGCCATTACCGATAAAGGGGAATTTACCGACCTTGACCTTGTAGCCTGCCTCTTTGGCCTTGGCTTCGGTAAAGCCGACAGATGCCACCTGCGGATGACAATAGGTGCAGCCGGGAATGTTGTTGCGATCCATCGGATGGGGGTGCGCATCAGCGATATGTTCGATGGCGATCACCCCTTCATGGCTTGCCTTGTGCGCCAGCCAGGGGCCACCGGTGCAGTCGCCAATCGCATAGACACCCGGAACATTGGTGCGGCAATATTCGTCGGTCTTGATATGGGAACGCTCGTCTGGGTTGATGCCCAGATCTTCAAGGCCGATATTTTCCACATTGGGAACGATGCCAACGGCGACGATCACATGACTGAATTCTTCGGTCGTGACCTTGCCGTCCTTGCCCTTGATTTCTGCAGAGATGCCCTTGCCGGTATCGGTGATCTTCTGAACGCCTGTGCTGGCGCGAATATCCATGCCCTGTTTGGTCAGCGCCTTCGCCATGAACTCACTGATGTCGGCGTCTTCGACAGGGAGAATGCGGTCGAGCATTTCAACGACGGTCACTTTCGCGCCCATGTCGTTATAGAAGCTGGCAAACTCGATCCCGATCGCGCCAGACCCGATAACCAACAGCTTTGTCGGCATTTCCGGCGGCGTCATGGCGTGGCGATAGGTCCAGATGCGCTTGCCATCAGCCTTTGCAAACGGCAGGTCGCGCGCGCGCGCGCCCGTGGCGATGATGATGTTCTTCGCCTCAAGATCGCTCACCTTGCCATCCTTGGTGACCGAAATCTTGCCCTTTCCGGTCAGCTTCCCATCGCCGAAATATACGGTGATCTTGTTCTTTTTCAT
>JAENVZ010000210.1 GCA_016650315.1 Alphaproteobacteria bacterium
AGTTCGTCGGCTGCCTCGATGGCATGAGCGAGGCATGCCGCGCGCTCGACTTCCCGATCGTGTCGGGCAACGTGTCGCTTTATAACGAGAGCAAGGCAACCGGCGGCGGCAGTGCGATCCTGCCCACGCCCGCCATCGGCGCAATCGGCCTGCTTGCCGACTGGACCAAGACGGCAACTGTCGCGTTCAAGGCGTCGGGTGAAGCGATCTTTGTCATCGGCCAGAGCAACGGCCATTTGGGCCAGTCAAGCTGGCTGCGCGTCATCCATGGCCGTGAAGACGGCCCGCCCCCGCCAGTCGATCTGGTCAGGGAACGCGACCACGCCGAATTCGTCCGCAATTTGATCGATCAGGGACTGGTGAGTGCGGTCCACGACATTTCCGATGGCGGCCTGCTCGTCGCGGTCGCCGAAATGGCGCTGGCTGGCAATATCGGTGCAACGCTGGATGAAATCGGGGACCACTTCACCGCCTTTGGCGAGGATCAGGCCCGCTATGTCGTCACCAGCCACAATGCCGAAGCTATTCAGGCCGCTGGCATCCCTATGACCCGCATCGGCACTACAGGCGGCGACACGCTGCAAATCCACGGCAAGCAGATCACCCTCACCGACCTCCGCACCGCGCATGAGGGTTTCTTCCCGGCATTGATGGACGCCTGACACGAAATTCAGATGAAATGCCCGTCCATCAGACGCGCCTGTTACTTCGCCTCTGCCTGTTACTTCGCCTCTGACTCTGTGTAATCAATACGGATCCGCACCCAGGCGCCGATGACCTTCCGACCGCCAATCCGGGGTGGCAGGACAAGAAACTGCCACGCCGCCTCACGCACGGCCCGACCCAGGCCAGATCCGGGGGGTGATTCGCCCAGCGTGCGGCAATTATCGACATGAAAGCGCTCCACCGTCTGGCACGCGATCAGCCCCCAGCCCGTTCGCGGGGTGTCTGCGGGCATATAATAGGCCAGTTCCGCATCGGTGGGCTTGCGATACCATTCGGCATCATACAGCCGCACGCCACCGGGTCCTTCGCCTGGCCCATAGGCGGAACTGCCAGCATTGCTGGCGTCAGCGCTCCCCTCGCCGCGGTGCGAAGACAGTTTGGATATATCGGATGCGGCAAAATCCTGCTGGCTGAGGACCAAAATCGGCAACGAGGGCACGGGAGGTGCCGTTGGGGGCGTGGCCGCCGCCGGGGGCGCAGACGCCCGCGGAGGCGCCTTGTCCTTGTTGCGCCTGACCTTGGCAGCGGTTTGAGATTCGGGAAGCAGTTCGAACGTGACCGGCATGGGGTCCGATTCCGGCAAACGCAGCGGTGACGGTGCCTGCCGCAACAGCATGATAACGATCAGGACATGAACGGCCAGTGCCAGCAAAAAGGCCATGGTGCGGCGGCGACGGGACGTGTGGTA
Organism: Alphaproteobacteria bacterium; assembly: GCA_016650315.1. Classification (GTDB taxonomy): domain Bacteria; phylum Pseudomonadota; class Alphaproteobacteria; order Sphingomonadales; family Sphingomonadaceae; genus Rhizorhapis. Next base: position 1,415 of record JAENVZ010000210.1, read on the forward strand.
CATATCCGGTCGAAACCGGTCATAAGCTGAATACATTGATCCCCTGTCCAGGCAGCGCAGCACACGCCGCGATCTAATCTTCTTGGATGCGGGACATAGTGGAAATCTTCGACTCGTTCAAACCCGGCTTACCCGTACAAAGCCGACATGATAGGTCGCCCGCGCACCACCATCTTCAAACGCTCGAATCACCCGACGCAGCGCCGCAGCCGACAACGGCGTCCGCCCTTCCGCCGGAACGGTCGCGCCAATCGCTTTGAGATGGGTCAGGAATGCTCGGCCGCTGCCGAAATCCACAGCATAATCCTCGTCAAAGGCAGCTCCATCAGGATAAGCGCCAACCATTTCCCGTAAAGTCTCCAGCGAAGGATAATCCGGCGTCCCGGCGAAGAGGCCGCAGGCGGCGTGCGCCACCCGCCATTCCCCAAAACTGCGCTCCGCCATGGTCGAAAAGATCAGGCTCCCACCCGGCCGCAATAGCGCGAACAGTCGCTCCAGCGCGCCTGCCAGATCATCAAACCATTGAAAAGCCATGCTGGAAACGATCAGATCGAACCACTGCCCCTCGAAACAGGGCCATTGCCCGTCCATTGTGAAAAACGTCCCCGAAAGACGCGGATCGCGCGAAGCCCTTTCCACCATTTCGGGCGCAAGGTCAGTCACCGCCAGATCGGCCTGTGGCCATTGCGCACGAATATGACGCGTCAGGAAACCCGTACCACAGCCGATTTCCAATAGGCGCAGACGATCGGGCAAGCGCCGCTGCGCCGCCAGCTTCGCAACGGTTTCAGCCACAATACGTTGTACGGCGGCGCTATCCTCATAGCCTTCCGCCGCGGCCCCAAAGGCCCGCCTGATCCTGTCCGTCCGCTTGTCCGCCATCGCTGCTTCCATGGAACAGATCGCGCGGCTTTTCCAGACACGAGATGCGCGGTCAGTGCCTCAAGAGACTTTTTACTATTGCGACCTATTATCATTATCGCTATAACCGAGTTCAGGAGGACGTGATGGTTGTATGTGTCTGCAATGCGATTCGGGAAAAAGACCTGCGGAATGCCGTCCGTGAGGGCGCCCATGATCCGTGCAGCGCCTATGCCCGTTTCGGCCGCCGTCCTAAATGCGGCCAATGCGTGCCTTTCGCCAAGAGCATCATCGCTGCCGAACGTGCGACTGCATAGTAGTATCTTTTTAAAAATGCCTGATTTCTGCGGTTTTCGACTTAACTTCCTATAAAATGCGCCTATACTGCCTGCTTGCATAACAGTGGAGCAGACCCATGAAGGGCGACGAAAAAGTCATCGAATATCTGAACACCGCGCTCAAAAATGAACTGACGGCGATCAACCAGTATTTTCTGCACTACAAGATGCTCGAAAACTGGGGTGTGAAGAAACTCGCCAAGTTCGAATATGATGAATCCATCGACGAGATGAAGCATGCGGATTCGCTGGCCGAACGGATTTTGTTCCTGGATGGATTACCCAATTTTCAACTTCTTGGCCGTTTGAAAATTGGTGAAACTGTCGAGGAAATATTGAAGGCCGATCTGGAACTTGAGCAGGAGGCCCTCCCCCTGCTCCGCGACGCCATCGCCTATTGCGAGAGCATCCGCGACTTTGTCAGCCGGGATTTGTTCGCCCATATCCTAGAAAATGAGGAAGCGCATGTCGATACACTGGAAACGCAATTCGCCATGATCGAGCGCATGGGTATTGAAAATTACATTCAGCTCAATTCAAAGGCGGAAGAAGGCTGAGGAGCCAGCTTCACTGGTGCATTGATGTGACTGACAGGATCGGCTTTCAGCCCTGTTTCTTAAAGCCGTCCGAATCCCTGCATGACCGGATCGCCAGCTTTACGACCAAATGTGGGACGACGGTTGGCCAGCGGATTGGCTTCAGTTTCCAAAAGCTTCAAGGTTTCGTCAAATGTTGGGCGCAACGCTACCACCTGTTCAATCAATTCTTCAGGCGATTCATGATATTCGACACAACGACGGGCGACTGTTTCGATTTCTTCAGCGATCAGCGACAGGCGTTCCGCACCAAACTGCCGCGATTCGCCCTTCAGGGTATGAGCAGGTAGGACAAGCGCCGCAGCATTGCGCGACCGCATCGCCTCTTCAATGGCGGTGACGGATTTTACGCCATCTTCCCGGAAATATCCCAGAATTCGGACAAATCCCGCACCCAATTCCCGGCGGGTCTGAGCGAAATCGGTCCAGTTCACATGCGCGCTTTCCAGGTGGGCCACCGGCCTCACTCCTTCTCCAAATCTACGGTCCCCACATCGTCACTTCTACAGGAAAAAGGGTAAACAGAGTGTATATGCGGGCATCAGAGGCCAACCTATTTGCAGATGTGAAAGGCTTGCCCCTCGTTGGTCAGTTCTTCGACCAGACGCCAGCCATTTTCCCGCGCCAGGCTGCGCAATTCGCCCGGAGCGGCGGGATCGTCGGCGAAAATCATGATCTCAGTATGTTCACGCAACATCCGCGCGGCACGCAAGGCCGGCCACGGACACCGCATCCCACGCGCATCGACCCGCAGCATATTATTTTCCAAAAGGATTTTTGGGCGCGCGCAACGTCAGCCGCACCGGCACCGCGCCAAAGCCCAGCTCCTTCCTGATGCCATTCACCAGATAACGGCGATAGCTTTCGGGAAGCTGGTCCACACGTGTGCCGAACAATATAAAACCGGGCGGACGGGTCTTGGCCTGTGTCAGGTAACGCAACTTGATCCGCTTGCCGCCGGGAGCGGGCGGCGGATTGGCTTCCAGCGCCTTTTCAAACCAGCGGTTGAGCGTTCCGGTCGAAACGCGCTTTGACCAGGCCGCACGCGTTTCAAATGCCGCGCCCAGCAGATCGTCGATTCCCTTGCCCGTCGCGCCCGATATGGTCAACAGCGGCACGCCGCGTGCCTGCGCCAATCCTTCGTCCAATGCCTTGCGCACGCCCTGATAAAGGCTGCTGCCGTTTTCGGCGACGTCCCACTTGTTGAGCGCAATGACAAGCGCCCGCCCCTCTTCCAATATCCGGGAGGCGATTTTCAAATCCTGAACTTCCAGCCCTCGTGTCGCATCCAGCAGCAACACGACCACCTCGGCAAAATCGACGGCGTGCAGCGCATCGGCGACGGACAGCTTTTCCAGCTTGTCCTGCACCCGCGCCCGCTTGCGCATACCCGCCGTGTCGATCAGGCGCACATCGCGCACTTTGCCTTCGGGATCTTCCGAACGATCGACCCACTGCCAATCAATAGCGATGCTGTCGCGCGTAATGCCTGCTTCTGGTCCGGTAATGAGCCGGTCCTGACCCAATATCTTGTTGATCAGGGTTGATTTTCCGGCATTCGGTCGTCCGACAATGGCAAGCTTCAGCACCGCATCGGGCGATTCTTCATCTTCTCCACTGGTGTCGGCGTCGTCCGGTTCCTCCCGCTCCAAATGCGGCAGCATAGCCTGAAACAAATCCGCCATGCCCTGACCATGTTCGGCGCTGATCGTTACCGGTTCGCCCAGACCCAAGGAATAGGCTTCCAATACGCCGGCATCGGATGCGCGACCTTCGACCTTGTTGGCGACCAGAAATACTGGCGTTTTGCTACTACGCAACCAGCGGGCGATTTCTTCATCCAGCGGCGTAATCCCGGCACGCGCGTCGATCAGGAATAACGCGACATCCGCAGACGCGACCGCAGCCTCTGTCTGCGCCCGCATCCGCCCGGGCAGGGTCTGGGGATCCTCATCCTCATAACCCGCCGTGTCGATGACCCGGAAATCGAGGCCCAGCAGGTGGGCATCGCCCTCCCGCCGGTCGCGCGTGACACCGGGCCGGTCATCGACCAGCGCCAGTTTCTTGCCAACAAGGCGGTTGAACAAAGTGGACTTGCCGACATTGGGCCGCCCGATAATCGCTAATACGGGCAGCATATTGGCCTGCCTACCTCCTGATGATCCGATTGCTGCTCATCGTTCAACGATAGGCCGTCAAACGGCCTTCATCGTCAAGGATGTAGAGCATGTTGCCCGCCACCACCGGAGAAAGCGACATGCCGGAATTCAACTCCTGTGTCGCCTGCACCGATCCGTCGGCGGGGTTCACATAGTCGAGATCACCTTCCGAAGATACAAGGATAAGACGCCCGCCTGCAAGAACTGGTCCCGTCCAGCTAACCGGCTTTTCCTTTTTCTTTGCGTTGCCATAGCGTTTCAGTTGGCTGATCCAGCGAATCCGCCCCGTTGCGCGCGCCACGCATAACAATTTGGCTTCATCGGTCACCACGAACAGCCATTCGCCCGCCACCCATGGCGTAGAGATGCCTGCCGCATTGAGTTCCCAAAGCCGCTGGCCGGTCACCAGTTCATAGGACGCCATGCGACCGCCCTGACCCACGGCATAGACCCGGCCCCGGTCGATGACCGGATCGGCATCGATGTCGGCAAGCGATGCCACAGTGGTCGAAATGCTGGTACGTGACAAAGCATCACCCCAAAGAATCCGTCCGTTTTCATAACGGTAGGCGGTCAGTTCGCCCGAACTATATCCGGCGATCACCGTCCCCTGTCCCGCTGCCGGGGCCGCAACGCCGAAAACGCCGGTAATTTCCAGTGTGCCTGCTTCGGTCCAGACGAGATCGCCGTTAGTCGCGCTCAGCGCGAAAATCTGATTATCCTGCGACATCACATAGACATGGCCGTTGGATAAGGTCGGCGATCCACGCAAAGGGCCACCGGGCCGCTTTTTCCAGATGATACTGCCGTCGCTGACATTGAGTGCGGCGACATCGCCAACACCGGTTGTCGCATAAAGGCGATCGCCCTCCGCGCTGACACCACCACCAAAAAGCGCACTGCTATTGCCGCCCGATCCCAGACTGGCCGACCAGATGGCTGCACCTGTCGCAGCATCAAAGGCATGGACCCGCGCATCGGTGTCAATTGCATAGACCCGTCCGCCGCTTACCACCGGCGCAGACGCCAGACGCGCCGAATTGCTGCCGCCCTTGATATTGGCCGACCAAACTTTCTGCGGCGAACCACCAAGCGCCAGATGCCCCATGGACTTGGCGGCATTACCACCGGGCTGGGCCCAGTCTGCATTGACCTCTGAATTGGGCAGGACGACCTGAACATCGGCGATGGACGGATCAACCTCTACGCCGGATTCCGACGTGAGAATGGAAATGCGCTCTCCCACAACGGGGGTTTTGGGACCGCCCTTGCCCTTGAAGACGCCACATCCTGAAAGGAGCGCTATTGCTGCAACGGCGGCTGTCACGCGCATATGTTTATTCACCTTCATTGTCCCCACTTCCGACCGGTGCACCGGCATTGTCGTTCCGGTCGGTCTTGACCGCATCCACTCCCAATAATCCCGCCATCTGAACAGAGCGTGTCCGGATTGTTTCCGGCACAGCGTCATCCTTTGAAATGGCGGCGAAAAGCGGACCCGCAAGTTCAGGCTTGCGCATTTTCATATAAGCGATCGCCACCATTTCACCAGCGCTGCCAAACCAGGGATTGCCCTCAATGGCCAGCGGCTTCAGCCGGTCCACGACCGCCTGGGGCTGCAAGCCGTCAAATTCCAACGCCGTTTGCCGCACCAGCGCCAGGTCCCGATAGGGCTGAGCCAGCTTCTCATCTGCCGCAATCGCCTTATATTGCGCGATCGCGGCCTTATCATTCCCATCTTCCAGCGCGAGCGCGGCTTTCATGAGCAACGCAGCGGCCCGGTATCCGGGCTGATCGGCAGCGGCAAGCGCATCAATCTGCTTGGCAGCCTCCCCCTTGTCGCCCGCCTCAACCGTGTCGAGCGCCTTTGCCAGTTCCTCGCCACGTTCACCCGACTTTTGCTCGGCCTGGTGGTTCCACCAGAGCCAACCGCCAAAGGCCGCAAGACCAAGCACGATGAGTGCAAGCAACCACCGGCCATAGCGCGTCCAGAACCCTGTGAGCTGATCATGGCGCAGCGCATCATCAACCTCACGCAGAAAGGCTTCATTGTCTTGAGGCGTTATGGCCAAAATCGATCTCCGGTGGGAATTGCACTAATGGTTGGGCGCGGACCTTAGCGGCGGATGCACGCAAGGAAAATCACTTTTTCGGACGATAGACCTGCTCGTCGGTCGGGAAACTGCGGTTACGCACATCCGCGGCATATTGCGTAACCGCACCTGTAATCGTTTCGGCAAGCGATTCATAGCGCTTGACGAAGCGCGGCACGCGTTCGAACATGCCCAGCATATCGTCGATCACCAGTACTTGGCCATCACAATCGACCGACGCGCCGATACCAATGGTGGGGCAGGACACTGCCGCCGTCACGTCACCTGCGATCTTCTCCATCACGCCTTCGACAACCAGCAAGAAACAGCCCGCAGCATCGACCGCACGCGCATCGCGCAGGATTTTTTCGGCCTCCGCCTTGCTCCGCCCCCGTGCGCCATAGCCGCCCAGCGTATTGACCGCCTGCGGGGTCAGGCCGACATGCGCGCATACCGGAATACCCCGCGCGGTCAGGAAAGCGATGGTTTCGGCCATGGCCTCCCCACCTTCCAGCTTCACCCCTGCGGCGCCGGTTTCCTTCAATATACGCGCGGCGCTTTCGAAGGCCTGCACCGGGGAGGCTTCATAGCTGCCAAAGGGCATGTCGACGATGACCAGGCTGTGATAGCTTCCCCGCACCACGGCAGCGCCATGATTGCACATCATCTCCATCGTCACCGGTACGGTCGAAGACAGTCCATAAACCACCTGCCCCAACGAATCGCCGACGAGCAGGACGTCGCAATGCGGGTCCAGCAATTGCGCCATCCGCGCCGTATAGGCGGTCAGCATGACAATCGGTTCGGCCGTCTGCCCGTCTACCTTGCGTGCACGGATGGCAGGCACGGTCAGGCGCTTCATCGGCGAGGGGGTCGGATTGGCGCGGGATGTGGAGGTGTCGAGAGTGAATGTAGTGGACATGGTGCGCTTCTAGCGACCTTCACCGCGTTTCGCCAGCGTTGGCAGTGTCGCTTCTGCATAGGTGGTGCGCAACGCAGTCTGGAGCGAACCAATCTCTGGTGCCAATTCCCTGTTAATGCCGAAGAACACGGAATTTTTCGGCATTATAATGCCGGTATGTCATTCAGCGGCTTTCGCGGTCGCGATGGCGTTCAGGCAGCATGCGCCTGAGAACATCGTCCTTGCGGACCAGATGATGAAATAAGGCCGCGGCGACATGGAGGAGGACGATCGCCCAGGCGACCCATTTGCCTACGAAATGATGGACGGTGTCAACCGACTGCTCGAACTGCTGCCATGTGATATCCAGCATATTGCCGAGCCAGGCGAAGGCGGCGGTGTCGCGAAAGCTTGGAAGTTCGAAAAACCCGACACTGCTTGGGACCCCCGTCCCGAGATAGCCCGTCACCGGCATCACAAGCATCACGGCATAAAGAGCAAGATGCGCCACTTCCGCCATGCGGTGTTCGATCTTTCGATCGTCGAGTGGGAGCGGCTGAACATTCAAGACACGCCACAAGATCCGCGGAAGGACGAGGAAACCGACCAAGAGCCCCATGGAGAAATGCAGCTTCAGGACCGGGGGGCGATAGGGATGATCGTGGCCGAGGATCAGAGTGACGGTGTAGACGAGAAGATAGGCGGCGATAAACAGCGCCGCCGTCGTCCAGTGCAGCAGCTTTGCCACCGCGCCGAAGCGCGCCGGGCTATTGGCCCATTGCACACCCTTGGAGGCGCGCCCGAGCTTTGCGGGCGTCGGCGGCAAGATATCCTCGTCGGTCATTTCATATCCTTTCCGCCAACGGCGCGCGCGCGGTCCCGTTCAACCGGAGGTCTTTTCCAACCGAGCGCCGCGTCTCTCGCCATGGCGCGGCCATGCTCACTCGGTCGGCATGGTTGCCGGATCGACGAAGATATCGGGCTCGAGTGCGCTTTGCGCCGCGTAGCGATAGCGGGTGAAATCGGTGATACCCTCTTCGCGCAGGACATCGTCATCAATGGCGAAATTGCCGGTGTAGAGACGGGAGGCGCGGCAAAAGATCGTATGCGCCGCGTCGGCCATGATTTCAGGTTTGCGCGATCGTTGCATCATCGCGTCACCGCCCAGGGCGAAAGCGACTGCGGCGGTAGCGATCGTGGTGCGCGGCCAGAGTCCGTTGAACGCAATGCCGTCGGCGCGAAATTCTTCGGCCATGCCGAGCATCACCATCGACATCGCATATTTGCTCATCGTGTATGGGAGATGCTGCGCGAACCACTCGGCGCGCATATCGAGGGGCGGTGAAAGGCTCAGCACATGCGGGTTGCTGCTGCGCTTGAGATAGGGGACACAGGCGCGGGAGACTAGGAACGTGCCGCGCATATTGATCTGCTGGATCAGATCGAAGCGCTTTACATCTATTTCCAGCGACCGGGACAGGTTGATCGCGGAGGCATTGTTCACGCAGATGTCAATGCCGCCGAAATGGTCCGCGGCCCTGGCGACCGCGGTCTCGACCGCATCGGCATCGCGCACGTCCAGCAGAAGTGGAAGCGCCCTCCCTCCGGCCGCCTCGATTGCTTCGGCCGCGCTGTAGATCGTCCCTTCGAGCTTGGGATGCGGTTCGGCTGTTTTCGCCGCGATGGCAATATTCGCACCATCGCGGGCCGCGCGTAGGGCGATGGCGAGCCCGATACCCCTGCTTCCGCCCGTGATGAACAGCGTACGCCCCGCGAGGTTCATAATACTTCTCCAAAAAATAATTTGGCCGGCATGAATGCGGCCAGGTCGGAGCCATTGCTGGCCGCCCGCCTAGACGCGGTTCACACCGGCGGCGGATCGATGAAAATGGCCACCTCGGCGATCAGGCCGTCCCGGAAGCGGATGACGTCGATGCCATGAATTTCCGGACCCTCGGGCGAGGTCAGCCTCCAGCCGAAGCGCGCAAGATCATATTGGATATCGATTGCACCCTCTTTGCGCAGCGTGAGGCCCCGAAAGCGTGCGTGGAGCCCATCGGCGGCATCGCCATAGCCTTGGTATCCGACGCTTTGATGATGCGGGTCCGTGAACAGCAAGTCGGCGGTGTAAACGGCCGCCATGGCTTGCTCGCGCTTTGCACGGTCGGGCTCGTTGAACAGCTCGAGATGCCGCGCGATCAGCGCCGCGGCATGTTCGGGCGCGATCAATTCTCCGGCCATCTCTCAGTAACCAACCGTGAAGCGGCGCCCGCTGTGGGAAGGCGTCTGCAATTCGTCGACCAGCGCAACGGCATAATCTTCATAGCTGATCCAGCTACGCCCGCTCTCATCGCGCAGCAGCGCATCACTGCCGAGGCGAAACACACCGGTGCGTTCACCCGCCACGAATTGCTCGGACGGAGAAAGGAAGGTCCAGTCGAGATCCTGCGTCGCCTGCAATTCGTCCAGAAAGGCGATACCAGCCCGCGATTCGGGTCGATAGGGCTCGGGCACGCCATGCTCGGTGTCGATCACCCGCACGCCGGGTTCGACTTCCAGGCCGCCTGCGCCGCCCACGACAAGATAGCGCTTTACTCCGGCCTGTTTCACCGCAGCGATGAGCTTGTGGGGATCGCTTGCCATGAAATGCAGGCTGCTAACCACGGCGTCATGGCCGGTTAGCAGCGGTGCCAGATCTGCCACGTTGTTGGCATCGCCCTGCTTGGCCACCACACACGGAAGGTCTTTCATACGCTCCGGATTGCGCGTGATTGCAGTGATGCTGTGGCCGCGCCGTACCAGTTCCTCGAGAATACGTGAACCGGCATTGCCAGTGGCGCCAATCAAGGCAACCTTCATCAGATATCTCCCTATATCGCTCAGGCTATTACTGGCGACCCTAATGCTTTTATCAATTAAATGTCAATACTGATGAAATGTTTAACACATAACTCCTTTGACAGCCCAATCACCTCCTCCTAGGAGGAAGCCAAGCACAGTTATGAATATCGAGGCTTAACCGCGTGATAGAACCGATGGAAAAGCCGAACAGGAACGATCGCCGTCGCCAGCGTACGCGCGAGGCGCTTTTGCAAGCGGCAGACCGGGTCTTTCGCCGCAAGGGTATAGACGACGCGACGGTGAATGACCTCACTGATGAGGCCGATGTTGCCTATGGCTCCTTCTACAATCATTTCAAGACGATGGACGAGATCGTCTCGGAGCTTGCCAAAGCAGCGATCCAGCGCGTGGCCGACGCCACGGGCGAAATCCTCAGCCACGCAGACCGTGTAGAATTGCTGCCGTGCATCGGCGCTAGGGTTGTGATGCGGCTACTGATTCAGGATCCGGCGATCCGGTGGATGGTCCAACGGCCCTATATCTTTGTCGCAGAGTTTGAAAAGGTAGCGACTCCGTTCATGCGCAGCGCCGAAGCTGATGCGGTCGCCGATGGCCGCCTGAAACCTGTCGGCGGACATGACTATTGGCTTCGGAGCTATCCCTGGCTCCTCATCGCCGAGCTTGGCGCCGCACTGCAGACGGGTGAGACGATAAGTCATGAAGACCGTTTTGCAGCGGCCAGCTTGCGGTTTCTGGGAGTCGACGACAGCCTTGCGCCGGCGCTGGTCCAGCAGTCACGCACGCTTGTAGATACCTTTGACATAACCGCCCCGCAAAAGCGGAAAACACCGGCACAGACGAAGCGCGCACGCACCTCGGTCTAGCAATGCCGTTGCGGTCCGGGCCGATCGCAGGATGGCGATGTTAGGGTGCCACCTGCTCAGCGAAAGTAGGCTCGTTCCAGTAATCGCAATGGTAGCGGATGCGCTGGCCGTCGATCCGCATAAAGCAGCATCCGGGAACTTGGAAGCTCTTGCCGGTAGGGCTCTGGCCGAAGGATTCGCCGAGAAAGGTTCCCGACATCACCCATTCCCCCGATCCAAAATGCGCGTCGGCGACAACATTCGTCACGTCCATCTTGAAATCGGGGAAGGTCGCGATCGTATGCTGGAAGAAGTTGCGCAATTCGTCGCGGCCGGTGCTTTTGTGCCGCAGCGCCGCATCCTCGTAAACTGCATCGTCGGTGTAGAGCGCGAGAAAGCCTTCGACATCATGTGCCGACCAGCAGCGCGCCCATTCGCGCACAAGTTGTGTTGTATCGAATGGCATCGACTTCGCCTGTGCTGTGTTCATAAATGCTCCGACTGCAACGGCCCCCACAAGGCTTTCGCGCCGTGAAACGAGCGGCCCCCCTCCTGATTGACTACGTTTATCCATTTTGGCTCTCCTGTCATACCTGCAAGTGGGGCCGCGAACTTCGCGGCCCCAGGCGTCTCATAGCTTGGTGCTGATTGTAACGCCGTAGGTGACCGGCATGCCGACCGACCAATTGATCGTGTCATGGATGCGTGCGGAGTTGATACGGTAATATTTATTGGCCACATTCTTGCCCCAAAACATGATGCGCAGATTGCCGCCATCCCTTTCGAAGCCGGCTCTAACGTCGATCAGCGCATAGCCTGGAATCTCGTAATTCTGGTCGCCTCCGAAAAAGGAGCGCGTATCGCTGCGATACGTACCGCCAGCACCGACGAACCCAGACCAGCTCGAGCTCACAGGATATTTATATTCGCTGTCGAAGGTGAGCTGCCATTTCGGGGTATTCGGGAAGGCGGAGCCGGTGGTGTTGAAGGTCGCGCCAACCGGATCGGGCACGTTATTGATACTGAGCGGCGCGCCCTTGGGCAGCAGAACTTTTGAATCGATGTACGTGCTGCCCAGCCTGAGAGTCAGCGCGTCCACGGGCCGCCATGTGAGGTTGAGTTCAGCGCCGTTGATCCGCGATTTGGGGATCGCTGCAAGTGCGGGGAGCCGGCCGAACGGCGGCCCCAGATCAACCAGGCCGCGAAGCTGCTTGTCGCTGTAGTCGTAACGGAACAGCGCACCTGCAACCTGAACCCCCCGGAGGAAGGATGTCTTGAAGCCGGCCTCATAGGCAAGCACCGATTCCTGCGTGACGGGGCGCGATTGTCCGGCCGCCACCAGGGGAAGCGTACCAAAAGCGCCCGCCTTGTATCCGCGCGAGACGTTCGCGTAAAACAATGTGTCGCTGGTCGGCGTCCACGACAGG
>JAENVZ010000211.1 GCA_016650315.1 Alphaproteobacteria bacterium
CGTGGCGATATAGCGGTTGGCGCTGATCTGTTCCCGTTCAACGATGACCCCTGAAACGATGTTTTCAAGCATCGAATCGGTAAGTCCGGGCACCCCAGTGCCAGGGTTCATTTTTTTCCAGAGCATGGGCCAGCCCTTGCGCTGCGCCTCCCGCCATGCCGCGTCACGCGCCAGCTCAGCGGTTTCGGCATAGACATCCACCTTAACGCCCTGCACTTCAAAATCGCCCTCATTGCTGATCGGTGGGACGCCGCGGTCCCCCTCGATCTGCGCATAAAGCACGGCGCCAAGTCCGCTTGCGGCAAGCAATACGGCGATAGCGATCTTACGAATTGGGGTCACGGTCATGCGCACGGCGCCCTTTTGGCGACAAATGCGTAGAAATCCAAGAGAGATATAGGTAGGCGCGACATATGACCCAAAAAGAAGCTGCTCCCGAGTCCTATAGCTATGCCAAGGCAGGCGTGTCGATAGCCGCCGGCAATGCCCTGGTACGCGCTATCGCGCCGCTCGCCAAATCGACCATCCGCGCCGGAGCGAACGCCGAACTTGGCGGGTTTGGTGGGTTTTTCGACCTGAAGGCCGCCGGATACAAAGACCCCCTGCTGGTCGCCGCCAATGACGGCGTAGGCACGAAACTGAAGCTTGCGATTGACCATGACCGGCATGACGGGGTGGGAATCGACCTTGTCGCCATGTGCGTCAACGATCTGATCGTGCAGGGCGCGGAACCGCTGTTCTTTCTTGATTATTATGCCACCGGCAAGCTGGAAAGCGGCATCGCCGAGCGCGTTATTGCGTCAATCGCCGATGGCTGCAAACAGGCAGGATGTGCCCTGATCGGCGGCGAAACGGCGGAAATGCCAGGAATGTATGCAGCAGGCGATTATGACCTTGCCGGATTTTGCGTCGGCGCGGTCGAACGCGAACAGGCGCTGACGGGCAGCCGTGTCGCAGCAGGCGACGTGCTGCTGGGCCTTGCATCATCGGGCGTGCATTCGAACGGTTTTTCACTGGTCCGCCGTCTTGCCGCCGACAGGGGCTGGAAGCTGGAGCGCCCCGCCCTGTTCGATCAGGACGTACTGCTGATCGATGCGCTGATGGCGCCGACACGTATCTATGTGAAGCCGCTGCTCCCGCTCATCCGTTCGGGCAGGATCGGCGCGCTGGCGCACATTACCGGCGGCGGCCTGTTGGAAAATATCCCCCGTGTGCTGCCCGATGGCTTGCACGCCGTTGTCGATGCCGGCCGTTGGGAGCAACCCCGCCTGATGGCCTTCTTGCAGGCGCAGGGCAATATCGAACCCGAAGAAATGGCGCGTACCTTCAACTGCGGTATCGGCATGGTGCTGGTCGTACGCGATGAGGATGTGGCCGATGTTACGCAATCGCTGATGGCAGCAGGCGAAACGGTGGAACGCATCGGCCATATCGAAGCGGGCGATAAAGGCTGCACCGTGCGCGGCAGCGCAGAATGCTGGAGCGCGCGGGAGGCATGGAGCGCCACTCATGCGGGATAAGCTGTTCGCTCGTTTGGTTCGAGGTTGAGCGCCATGACCAAAGCCAAGGTCGCCGTCCTGATTTCCGGACGCGGGTCCAATATGGCCGCTCTGGTCTATGCCGCCAAACAGGCCGATTGCCCCTTCGAAATCACACTGGTCGCCGCCAATGATCCTGATGCACAGGGCCTACAATTCGCGCAAGCGGAAGGCATTGCTACCTTCGCGCTAAGCCATCAGGAAATGAAGCGCACCGAATTCGACGCCATTATCGACGCTGAAATCCGCAAAGCAGATGCAGACTATGTCGCGCTTGCAGGCTATATGCGGCTGCTCTCTCCCGAATTCGTCGGCAAGTGGGAAGGCCGGATGCTCAACATCCACCCCTCGCTGCTCCCTAAATACAAGGGCCTGCACACCCACGAACGCGCCATTGCAGCGGGTGACACAGTCGCGGGCTGCTCGGTTCATGTCGTCACCGCAGAACTGGACGATGGCCCGGTGCTGGGCCAGACCGAGGTGGAGATCCTGCCCGGTGATACGCCCGAAACACTGGCCGACCGCACGCTGATCGCCGAACACCAGCTCTATTCGCGCGTGCTGGCGGACTATGTGACGCGCTAACAAAAAGGGCCGCCGGATCGAACCGACAGCCCGCCTTAGAGTTTGATGATTTTAGGTTAACCCGTTCGTCCCGAGCGAAGTCGAGGGATGCTGGCTTGGCGCTAACGTGTCTCGA
>JAENVZ010000212.1 GCA_016650315.1 Alphaproteobacteria bacterium
CCAAAGAGCAGACGCGAGAGCAGTTCGTCCTCCGGCATCGCGGGCGTGCTGGTAAAGCTGATATTGGGTTGCAATCCGGTGCCGGTCACATGAATGACGGCGCTCAAATTGGTAATATTAGCCGACGCCTCTATGTCCAGATTGGGGTTCACGGGACTGTTGCCGGTAAACCGGATTTGTCCCTTTTCCAGATCGAAGGTCCGGCCGGCAAATTCATAGCTGCCCTTCACCAGATTCGCCGTACCCAATATGGTGGGGTTGGTAATCGTGCCACCGATCTTCAGATCCGCTCGCCATTCGCTGTCAAGACCAAGGCCCGTGACGGTCAGCCGGTTGCGCGCATTGGCATGAATATCGAGTGTCCAAGGCGAAACCGTCACCTCATCGTCATTCTCATCGCCGCGCCGTCGGACTTCAATGACCTTTAATTCCGGGATTTCGGCAACAGCGCTGGCTCGACCGAGCATGAAACGACTGCGATTGAGTTGGATGTCGCCCGAAATCGTTCCGCCTACGCCGCCCGACTGAACGGTCATCGGGCCAGTCACGGTTGCGCCGATGTCGTCCCGGTCAAGCAGCACGACATTATCCGCTGCAAACGCAAGATCGATGCCTATGCCCGTTGGAACCGACATATCAAAACTGCCGCTGCCCGCCACCGTGCCGCCGCCCTTTGATGTGCCGCTAAAGCTGGAAAGCACCAGTTTCGAACCGCTGAACGTCCCCCGCAGCTTCACGCCCTTCAGAGCCATGCCAGTCACAGGACTGGAAAAGCGGGCATCATCGGCCACGACCGATCCCTGGATAATGGGGTTGGCGAATGTCCCGCGGGCATCCATGCCGATCGCGACGGGGCCGGACAGATCGAACGTTTCCACATTGGTCAGCCGCCAGAGCGTGTCGGCGGGGCCATTATAGCGCAATTGGGCAAACAGCGGTGCATTGTTCAGCCGATCCAGAATATAGCCTCCACCGAGCGGTGCGAGGCGCACTTGCGCCCGGCCGATGGTTTTGCCGTCACTGACAATGACCGCTCGCGCCACGGCATCGCCGGTATGAAGCAGGGCATTGACCCCGACATCAACCGGCTGCGAGGATACGGCAAGCCCGGACCGGGTAAGGCCTCTCAGGCGCAATTGCGCCTTGCCTGTCGGAAGCTGGCCCCGTGAATGAGCATAGCTCACTGTTCCCGTCACCGCACCGCCAAGGCCAAGATCTTCATTGTATACGTCGAATATGCTGAGCGGCAGCCGGTCAAGCCGCGCCTCCATATGGGTGCTGGGGCCACCCAGTTCGCCGGACAATTGGGTCCGACCGCCAGCAAAAGCGACAGTCGTTGGGGCAAGCGCCCAGCCGTCATCGTCCTTGCTGGTCAGAACCGCGGGCCGGACGAGTTGAATCGGTTTACGGTCCAATGTGCCCTTTGCCGTCAGCGCGATCCGGCCTGGCTGAATATCCGCGTCCAGATCCAGATCGAACAGCCGCCCGCGTTGCCCGGACAGGCTGGCCCGCGCATTGCCACGTCCATCGACGAGCCGGACGCTGGCTGTGATCTGCCCGACACGCATCGTCCCCCGCCGCACGCCCCGCGCCTGCAAGGCAGCATCGATGCTCGTCCCATGGGGGTCAAGCAGGATCGATGCGCTCAACGTGCCCCTCCGCACGCTAAATGCCGGCGGGCCGGTAAAGTCGGCGTTGCGGGCATTGAGTTCGGTGCGTATCTGCTGAACATTATTGACAGGCTGTAAAGCGACAAAGCCGGTGACACCGCCCCCGGAAATCTCTAGCCGTCCATCCAGCCCGCCTGCAACCGGCCTGATCTGCCCCTGCGCGACCGTGCCTGACACCGTCAGCCGTGCGACGGAGATCAGAGCCTGCCCGCCATGCGGAAGCAATATTTTGCCTTCTCCGTCAAAGGGGCCAAGTGTCGACCCGCCATCCACGGCAAAGGTAAAACCTTCTGCCACAGGCGACAGGTGCACCTCGACATTCGTCAACCCCGCCGCATCCATCGGCCGCGCGAGCACCACATCGACTTTGGGCCGGTCGATCTTGCCATCCAGCACGATTTGCACTGGTCCATAGCGATCGTGCACGCCCCCGCCCGTCAGGTGGAATGTTCCATCCTTTCGTCGGTACCCATTGGCCGACAGGTTGAGATCAGGTGCAGCCAGCTTTAGCCCCTGCAATTGCAACTGGCCGTCCGCGCCCAGATTGAGATTCGTGTTAAGGCGCGGCAGGCCACCTGCCAGACCACCCAGAAATGCATTATCCATCCGCCGCATATTGGCCAGCGCCTTGCCTGTAAGGGCCAAGCCGCCACTTTTGCCCGGAACAGCGCGAATATCGGATTGTATATCCACGATTCCCAAACCCGGGATCAGCAGGTTCCGAATATGTCCAGCCAGCGCAACGTCAAACCGCCCGGTGGCAAGATCAGCCAGCAAGACGATCTGGCTGTCGAGCTTTGCTGCGCGCAGCTTCATTGTGTTGCTGGTCAGCACTTGTCCTTGTAACTGCAACACGCCATCGAGCGTTAAATGGGTGAAAATACCTTCCACCACCATGCCCTGCCCCACCATCTGCCGAGCGCGCATGAATACAGGGATCAGCGTCGGCGCCTTCCCGCCTATCCGCCCCTCTCCACTTGCGCGCAGGTCCATGAAACGGGCGGTGCCAAAGGCCAGTTGCGGCGCTGTCAGCAAATATTGAAAACGGGCCGCGTCAAACCGACCGTCAAAGCGCAATTTCGCCGCCACATTCCTGCCGCTTGCCGATTTGACGAAGGCCGCGGGCCGCAACAACTGCGCCTTCACGCGCAGATCGTCGAACAGATTATGGCCCAGGTCCAGGCCGCCCTTCGCCACCAGTTGCAGCGCAGCCGACCGAAGCATCAATTCACCGTCAATAACCCGTTTTTCAAATGTTCCGCTGGCTTCAGCACGAACCTGCGGCATCGACAAACGACCAATAAGGCCTCCGCGCAGCCATTGCGGCTGCAATGTTCCTGAAAGCCGATACCGTCCATTGGCCACTTCCACGCCGACATCGGCAAGGGCATGTTCGTCGACAGTCGCCAGCAAATGACCATTCCATTTCGTCCAGCTTCCATCGCCATCCAGCTTGAACGCGGCGGCCCGTTGCTTCAAACCTGCGAGCGATCCTATCAGGCCGCCAGCGGGCGCATTGACATTGGCCTGTAGATCGAACCTGTCATCGTCGGGACGGGAATCGATTTTCAGGACAACCCGGTCTTGTCCGCCAATGACCCGGCTATTCAGGTCAACACGCGCGCGCCCTGAAAATATCTCCACCCGGCCATGCAGCGTCACAACATGCCGATCACCCGTAACGCCCGGACTGATGGTCAGGCGACCCACATCAAGATCGACAAGGCGAATGTCGAAATCGGGAAGAATCGGCCCTTTTTTCTTGCTTGGCTGAAGTTTGGGCCATGTATGCAGCGTCGCGGTCGCAACGCCCAGTCGATCGACATCAAACCGGTTCGAAAACCATGCCAGCGGCCACCAATCGAGTTCGATGCGGGGAGATGACAGGAATAGCCCGTTGGAATCATAGAAGCGCACATCGTGCAGCACCGCGTTCTTGTAGATGCTACCGTCAATCCGGCCGATCCGAATCTTCAGGCCCGAAGAGGGCGACAGCGCAACGATCCTGTCCACGACAAACCGATGCCCCATGCCAGTGTCGAGCCATACAAGACCGGCAATCGCCAACAGCAGCAGCGCAACTACGCCGCTGAACACCCAATGCTGCCAGCGGAAACGGAAACGGCGCGGCGCTTCGACCTGATCCTGCGCAGCCTCCTCTGCCATCAGAACGCCTGCCCCAATGAGACATAAACCGCCACCCTGGGATCGCCCGGCTGGGGATTTATGGGCGTTCCAACGTCGATGCGAATAGGTCCAAAGCTGCTGTAATAGCGCACACCAAGTCCGGCGCCGATCTGAAAGTCTTTGATATTGGGTAGATAATCCGTCGAAATATTGCCGGCATCAACGAACGGCACGATACCGAAATCACCAAAACGGATACGCGCTTCCAGCGAAAATTCGGCCAGACTCCGCCCCCCAATGGGATCATCATTCGCATCGCGCGGGCCAATATCCTGATAGCCATAACCGCGCACTGATCCGCCACCACCAGCATAATAGCGTCGTGACGGAGCGATCTGGTCACGATGCGCGCCTACAATCGTGCCTGCGCGCACGCGCGCTGCCAGGACGACACGCTCGCCCATCGGCTGATAAACACTGCCGTCGATTTGCACCCGGCCATAACCGAATGTCCCCGATTGAAAGGATAATTCGGGCGATACCCGCATACCCAGCCGAAAGCCCCTGACAGGGTTTAGCAGATCGTCGCTGCCATCGTAATTGAGGTTAAGCGGAAGCGCCGCGATGAAGAAGGTACGGCGACGCGATGTTGCACTCACGCCAACGCTATCACGCTCATCGGAGGTCAGCAGTTCCGCTCCGGCAGACCATGTCCACGCCTTTTGGAAGATGATGTTCGTTTGCCGCTCTATACTCCCTGAAATCTGAAGCGTCTTTGCGTCATAGGCGGCGCGGTTGATATTGCTGGCGGAAACCTGCGCATGCAGAACCTGATCTCGCCGCTTGTAATTGTTGCGTCGGTAAATCGCAGAGAGCGATTGTTCCTGTGTGCCTGCAACACCACGAAACGTCATCGCACCTTCAGGTGGAAAGAAATTGCGGTGCTGCCAACTCGCTTCCACCCGGTAGCCTTCTCCTGTGCCATAGCCCAGTTCGCCCGCAACTGTGCGCGGCGGCGCAGGTTCCACCGCAACCGCGAGATCGACAGTCTGCCCATCCCCTGCATCCTTCGGAGTCAGCGACACAGAAGATATAAGCCCCGTCGATATAAGCGCGCGGCGCAGGTCCGTTACGTCCGATGCATTATAGGGATCGCCCGGCCGAAAGCGGGCAATGCGCTGAATATGACGGGCGCTGAAAATATCATCGCCCGCAATGCTGATCCGGCCAAAGCGGCGATACCCCATAGGGTCCACCGTCACCGACAGATCGCCCTGGCGCACTTCATGATCGATCCGCACCACCGGTTCATCGACCTTCGCAAATGGATACCCATTTTCACTCAGGGCGACCGTTAATCCTATCTGCGCGGCGATGATCTGGTCAGCATCGACAGGATCACCTGTCTTTACGGAAAAAGCCTTTTGCAACCTATCCTGATTCTCATGGGCGTTCTCCATGCCCGGCAGGCTGACCTCATCCAGCAGATATTGCGGACCCGGCACTGTATCGAGCACAACCTGCAACCGCCCTCCATCCTGCGCCGGAAGGATTTCACTCACCACTCGCGCGTCATAATAGCCCTTGGCACGGAGCAGCCGTTGCAACAGCGCGACATCTTCCTTGGCGCGGCGCTTGATCTGCGCGACATTGGCCTTGTCGCCATCGCCTTCCCGCAAGACCGACAATTCATTGAATCGATTTCTGAATTGATCGTCCTCAACCCCATCCAACCCGCGCAAAACCACCTTGTAGTCATGCTCGGCAGCATAAT
The DNA here is from genome assembly GCA_016650315.1 of Alphaproteobacteria bacterium. Lineage (GTDB taxonomy): Bacteria > Pseudomonadota > Alphaproteobacteria > Sphingomonadales > Sphingomonadaceae > Rhizorhapis. The sequence goes on from JAENVZ010000212.1 coordinate 5,572, forward strand.
CGACAGGCGGCGCAGGCACGGGGTTTTCGACAGGTGGGCCTTCGTCCGCACTCACCCCTGCCGCATCCTGATCCTCGGCTTCCATGGGTTCCGTATTATCGGGTTGATCCATGTCGGGCCATTCGACACCAAGGTCGGGAAGCGATTCAGTCGGGGATTGCGGATCAAGCGGAGTCGAATCCGGCGGTAGTTCATCGCGGGCATAGGCCACAGGCGGCACAATCGCGAACAACACCGCGCAGGAATTCAACAGGGCCAAGCGAAATCGACAGGTCGTTGGGCCACGGAACATATACACGTCCTAGACCAATTGACTTGCGGCACGCTACCCCAGTTTTGGGCTGATCAAGACATTGGGCAGTGCGTCGAAGCGAATTGTCGTTTCAGCGTTGCATGTCACCG
>JAENVZ010000213.1 GCA_016650315.1 Alphaproteobacteria bacterium
GATGACATAGAGCGGTTCGGGCTGACCACCAATTTCCAGTCCCTTTCGCTGACCCACAGTATAGTGGATCATCCCCTTGTGCGTTCCCATCAGCCGGCCGTCGATATGCACGATTCCACCGCCATCATCGGCATCGGGGCGCACCTTGCGCACGATTTTTGCGTAGTCGCCATCGGGCACGAAACAGATGTCCTGGCTATCGGGCTTCATCGCCACGGCAAGGCCTAGCGACTGAGCAATTTCGCGCACCTGCGGCTTGGGCATACCACCAAGCGGGAAGCGCAGATAATCAAGTTGATCCTGTGTGGTGGCAAACAGGAAATAGCTCTGGTCACGCGCGGGATCGGCGGCACGGTGCAGTTCCGCTCCGTTGGCACCCATGACGCGCCGGACATAATGCCCAGTCGCAAGGCAGTCGGCGCCCAGATCACGGGCGAGGGCGAAAAGGTCGGTGAACTTCACCCCCATATTGCATTTGACGCAGGGGATAGGGGTGCGGCCTGCCATATATTCGTTGGCGAAATCCTCGATCACCTGCTCACGAAAGCGGCTTTCATAATCAAAAACATAATGGGCGATACCCAGTTTATCGGCGACGGCACGAGCATCGCGGATGTCCTGTCCCGCGCAGCAACTGCCGGTGCGGCCGGTGGCGGCGCCATGATCGTAAAGCTGTAGCGTAACGCCAATAGTTTCCGCACCCGTACGCGCCGCCAGTGCGGCGACGACGCTGCTATCGACGCCGCCCGACATGGCGACGACGATGCGCCGGGCCTGCATCGGGCCTTCAAGCTGGAAATCGGCTGTCATGATGGGGGTGCATATATGCGCTGTGGCCGCTTCACGCCAGTCCCCCGGCATTAACGAAAATTTCAGTCAGGCTTAACGGGTTCTGACCAGCAGATTTACGGAGCCTTATCCATTGTTCGCTACTGTCAGTCTCATGGATATGAATTTCCCTCATCGACTCGAAGGCCTGACAGCTAACCCCATTTCCTTTTTGGGAGATGGTACGCCGGACCTTTCCATCCTGCTCGCCGTCGCATCGGCGCAGCAGGCAACCTGCCCCACCGCACGCTTTATCGCTGCGGAAGCAGGCCAGACCCTGGCCGATGTAGATTTCGTGGGAACCCTGACGCAGGTTTTCGCGCCGCATAGTTGGGACAATATCAAGGCAGCCAATCTAACGGGATGTTTCAACCCGCTGATCGCAGGCAATTTAATGGTGGGGCAAAAATCATGAATGGGCCGTTTACCGTAGCGCTTTAGCGGATGTTCAATGCTCGTGTGACAGACACATGACCACAGACATTTGCTTGGCACCGTTGCCATGTTTTGAGGTGATAATGATCGAAAATCAAAAAATCCGCCCCGCTCAAGTCGTCGGCCCCCTTGGCGAACCGCTGACGCTTGATTCGCTTCCGCCGCCATCGACGACCCGTTGGGTCGTGCGCCGCAAGGCCGAGGTCGTGGCTGCGGTCAATGGCGGCCTGTTGAGTGTCGATGAAGCATGTGAGCGCTATAGCCTGACGCTGGAGGAATTTGCCGGCTGGCAACGCGCCGTCGATCGTTCAGGCATGCCGGGTCTGCGCGTAACACGTATTCAACATTATAAATCTCTCTACGAGCGTCAGCAAAAATACTAAAATCAAGATTGCCTGACGGCCTAAAAAATCTGAACAACCGCCTTTTCCGTAATAGAACTGGCGGTTTTTCATTAGGGTCAGGACCTATGCACTTCACCGTAACCATCCCTTCATCGCGCATCGTTTCGGGAACGTTTTGGCGCACTGTGCGCTATTACTCATGAATGGAACAGGAGACGTACGATGAACTTGATTCTTTGGTTGATCGTCGGCGGCCTCATTGGCTGGCTTGCCAGCATAGTCATGCGCACCGATGCACAACAGGGCATATTGCTCAACATTGTCGTGGGTATTGTCGGCGCATTCCTTGCCGGATTGGTGATGGCTGGCGGCACGATAAACCGGGGTGATTTCGGCCTTTACTCGCTGATCGCGTCATTTCTGGGCGCCGTTGTCCTGCTGGCGATCGTCAATCTGGTTCGGCGTGGCAGAGTGCGATAGGCGCGGTTCGCATCTATTTTCGTCGGAGAATATTATAGACGATCAGGATCGCCACGGCGCCAAGGGTTGCGGCGATCCACCCTGCGCGTTCACCCGGCCCGTATATGCCAGCAACGCGTCCGACAAAGCCAGCCAGCAACGCGCCCGCGATGCCCAACAAGATAGTTACGACGCAACCGCCGGGATCCTTGTCGGGTACGACAAGTTTGCCCAGCACTCCGGCCACCAGGCCCAGTCCAACCCAGATTAATATGTCCATTGCGATTCCCCACCAGACTTGTGCCGGCTTTGCGCGCATTGTTTCACATATTGGTGCAAGCGCAAGTCCGCTGCAACGAATGGCCCAAATTGAGACAACTATGGGCAAATTTCTTGCATTCGCACGCCCACACGTGCATTTTCGCCGCGCCACACGCCGGGTCGCACCCACGGTCGGACTTCTTTTGCCCAGACGGGCTGCCGCCAGTTTGAACTTGAGAGTGGTGATATATGCATATAATACAGTAACCATTGACGGCGCGGTCAACCCCATGGGCGGCGCGACATGACAAAGAGTGCGAACGAACGAATGAATTACGAAACCCGATTTGCAGCCGAAGTGGGCGCGGATGTCGATTATGACACCGCACGTCACCAAAAGCGTATGATCATCATTCTTGCCATTGCCGGTCTGCTGGCAGTGGCGGCCATAATCATGGCACTGAAACTCATGGGGGGCAGCGACACTGCAGTGGATCAAACCGCGCAGGTGCCGCTCGTCACCGTTATCACTCCTGGACGACAGACGGTCGATCGCGTCGTGAACGCGACGGGATCGATCGCCGCCAGACGTGAAATGCCCGTGGGCGTTGTGGGGGAAGGCGGCATGGTTTTACGCGTTCTGGTGGAACCGGGCGATTGGGTGAAGGCAGGTACTGCACTGGCTGTCATCGAACGATCGGTTCAGATACAGGAAGCGCGCGCACTTGCCGCGCAAGTGGAGGTTGCGCGCGCAGATGCGCGGCTGGCCGAAGCAGAGCTTAAACGTGCCCAGGCGCTGGTGGCGCGCGGTTTCATTTCCAAGGCCGATATTGATCGCAAGATGGCGACGCGCGATGCCGCACGGGCGCGGGTCAACGTCGCACTGGCACAATTGCACGAAGCAAACGCCCGCACCGGCCGGCTGGATATTCGCGCGCCTGCGGCCGGGCTGGTCCTGACCCGTGATGTGGAACCGGGCCAGGTTGTGACTATGAACAGCGGCGTCCTCTTTCGCCTCGCTAAAGGCGGGGAGATGGAATTGCTGGCACGTGTCAGCGAAGACGACCTCGCCCGTGTATCGCCCGGCATGGAAAGCCGGGTAACGCCAGTAGGGTCAAACCAGTCCTTTACCGGTCAGGTGTGGCAGGTTTCACCCGTCATCGATCCGCAAAGCCGACTGGGCACAGCCCGGATCGCGCTGCCTTATGACACGGCACTTCGGCCGGGCGGATTTGCCTCTGCACGGATTGTGAGCGGTTCGACGCAATCCCCATTATTGCCCGAATCGGCGGTCCAGAGCGATGACAAGGGCAACTATGTCTATATCCTCGACAGCAAGAACGAAGTGGTGCGACGCACCGTCGAGGTCGGTCAGGTGTCGAGTGAGGGTGTGGCCATCACCAAAGGCCTGACTGGCCGTGAAAAGGTGGTGCTGTCGGCAGGCGCGTTCCTGAATCCCGGACAAAAAGTTCGCCCTGAACTGAAAAAGGCAGCCCGATAGGGTCTGAAGGGATAGCGACGTGAATTTTCGCAACATTTCCGCCTGGGCGATTCGTAATCCCATCGTTCCGCTGGTTATCTTCATTGCGTTGCTGATGGCCGGGGTCGTCAGCTTCATGCGGATGGACGTCAACAACAATCCCGACATCAGCTTTCCGGCAGTGCAGGTCATCGTAAGCCAGCCGGGCGCCGCGCCGTCGGAACTTGAAACTCAGGTCACCCAGCGTGTTGAGGCGGCAGTACGCGGCGTCAACGGCGTCGATGAAATTTCTTCCTATGCCAGTGAAGGGCGAAGTCGCACCTTTATCCAGTTTGCAATCGGAACGCCCGTTGACCGCGCACTGAACGATGTGCGCAATGCCGTGGCCCAGATCCGCAGCGACCTGCCCGACGGCATATTGGAACCGCAGGTGGTGCGCATCGATATTGACGGCGGCCCCATCGCCTATTTCAGCGCCGAAGCGACCGACATGACGCTGGAGGAATTGAGCTGGTATGTCGACAATACGGTCGGCAAAAGGCTGCTGTCGATCGAAGGCATGGCATCGGTCCGGCGCGGCGGCGGCGTCAGTCGTGAAATCCGCGTGATCCTGGACCCTGCAAGGCTACAGGCGCAGGGCATTACAGCGGCCGAGGTCAATCAGCAGCTCCGTCAGGTGAACCTTAACGCCACCGGCGGCCGGACAGAGATTGCCGGGTCCGAACAGTCGGTGCGGGTATTGGGCAATGCGCAGGATGCCTATCAGTTGGGGCAAACGCAGATTGCCATCGGCAACGACCGGATGGTGCGCCTTGCCGACATTGCCGACGTGCGCGATATGTACGCCGAA
>JAENVZ010000214.1 GCA_016650315.1 Alphaproteobacteria bacterium
GCCAATTGCGTGGCCTGCATCGCCCCTGCTAGCGGCAAGAGCACCCCCGCCAGCCAGCGCCGCGCCGCCGCTCTGGAAATAAATGGGGTTGCTGCCGATCTGGGCGTTGGGAGCAATGACGCGGGCACGCCTGATACTCCGTGCAAGGCTTTGTCCCTGGGGTGTTTGCAACCGAACAAAGCCTATGCCCAGTCCGTCCACATCCTCGCTCGTCGCCTCAAATCCCGCCGCCTGCAATTGTTTCAGGTCATTGACCGATAATCCGGTCGCCACCACCACGCCGCGCTCCGCCGGATAGTGGCGATCGTCCCATTCAATGTGCTCGGGATTGCGTTGGACAAAATCGGTCAGCCTTTCCACCCGCGCATCCAGCAGTGCACGCACTGCTCGCGTGGGGGACAAGCGGGATATGTCCGGCAACTCCAGCCCGTCTGTTATTTGTCCCAGCGGTCCCATCAGGTTGGGTACGGCGACCCCGCCGGGCAAACTCAGTTGTGCGGCCCCCGATGCCGATAGCATCAGCAGCGGCAAGACTGCGGTTATGTAAAGCGCCCGGCGCATGTGATGGTCCTTTTCTTTTTTCTCGCACTTCATAGGATGCCAGAAAAATCCTGTCTGTGGGATTAAACGGCTGTTCCGGTACGTTTCATCCTCAGGAACGGAAAAATGGAGTCTTGATGGCCTTTGAAAGCGAATTGCTGGCCCTGTTGCCTCGCTTGCGCCGTTTTGCGGCAAGCCTGTCGCGCAACGCCGCCGATGGCGACGATCTGTGCCAGGCGGCATTGGAGCGGGCGCTCAAGTCGCGGCATTTGTGGGAGGAAGGCACGAGACTCGATAGCTGGATGTACAGGATCATGCGGAATATGTGGATCGACGAAGCACGGGCAAGACAACGGCGAGCAAAAACCTTTGTAGCGGAGGAAGCGGGCGAGCATGTCTGCGACCCGGGCGATCGCCGGATGGAGGCGGTCGTCGAACTGTCCATGGTCGAACGCGCGCTCGATCGCCTGCCCGATGAACAGCGGGAAGTGATCGCGCTCGTGATGATCGAGGGGCTGGCTTACAAGGAAGCCGCCGAAATACTGGATATTCCCATGGGTACGCTGACATCCCGGCTGGTGCGTGGACGGGGTGCCTTGTTGGTGGAACTGGGAGAGGCGGCATGAAAATTACCGAGGAAATGCTGGTCGCCTTCGCCGATGGGGAGCTTGATCCCAAAGCGCGCGAGGTCGTGATGCGGGCCGTGGCGGCTGATCCTGAACTGGCGCGCAAGCTGGCGGCACATCAGCGATTGCGTGAAACATTGTCGAACCATTTTGCGCCGATAGCGAAGGAACCTGTACCCGGGCATTTAAGGGCGCTGCTGGAGCAAAGCAGTGAAAGCGGACCGACAAATGTCGTTAGCTTGTCCGCCGTTCGCGCAGAGCGGGCGCACGCACAGCCGCGTCGCTGGCTTCCTGCCTGGGGCAATATGGCGGCGATAGCGGCAACACTGGTGCTTGGCCTTGCAGTCGGGCAAGCCATGCATGGCGGCGGTGGTCCGGTTTCGGTGAGCGATGGTGCAATGGTAGCGGGTGGATCGCTGGAAAAGACACTCGATACCGAATTGGCCTCTGCTCAGGGAACAGGGGATGAATCCCGCATTGGTCTTACTTTTCGCAGCAAGTCCGGCGACATATGCCGGACCTTTGAGGGGCAGGCCATGTCGGGCCTTGCCTGCCACGCCGATGGCGCATGGCGGCTGGAACAGCTTTTGCCAGGTGCTGCAACGGGCAGCGCCTATCGGCAGGCATCCGCGGGTGATCCCCGCCTTGCCGCCAGCGTGCAGGACATGATCGCGGGAACCCCCTTTGATGCAAACGCCGAACGGGTGGCGCGGAACAAGGGGTGGGGGGAGTGATCCCCCAACATTACCGGGAAACGTCGCCCGCGCGCTTGGGGAGGGGCACGCGGGAGACGAGAGGGCTATTCAGCGTCTACCAGGACGATTTCACTTTCTTCGATGGCGGTGATGGTGACGGTTTCGCCGCCGCCAATCGCCGCGCCGTCGCGGGCATTGAACGTTACGCCGTTCACTTCGATGCTGCCGGTTGCAGGCACCAGATAGGCATGGCGGCCCTCACCTAGTTCATAGCTGAGGCTTTCGCCTGCCTTTAGCGTTGCACCCAGCATCCGGGCGTCGGCACGGATGCGCAGGGCGCCTTCATCCCCATCATAACCACTGGCCAGGACGACGAACGTGTTCGAACGATCGCCCTTGGGAAAGGGCTTGGCACCCCAGCCTGGCGAACCGCCGGCTGCACGGGGATAGATCCAGATCTGGAACAGGGTGGTTGTTTCCTTCTCCAGATTATATTCGCTGTGCCGGACGCCAGTGCCTGCGCTCATCACCTGCACGTCGCCGGCTTCCGTACGGCCGGTATTGCCATGGAATCCTTGTGCGTGACAGCGCCCTTGCGGACATAGGTGATGATTTCCATATCCTTGTGCGGATGCGTTGGAAAGCCGCTGCCCGAAGCGATCTCATCATCATTCCACACCCGGATCGCGCCCCAGCCCATGCGGGCGGGGTCATGATAGTCGGCGAAGGAAAAATGATGCCGCGCGTTCAGCCAGCCATGATCGGCATGACCCAGCGAGGCAAATTCGCGTTTCTCAATCATCTTCCTGATCCTTTCGTCTCTTGATGAAAGGCAATTTAGCAGGCATTGTCGTTTCATAAATAAGCAAGATAGAAACGGATTGTTTCAATATATGCGCTTACCGGATTTCGAAGCCTGGGCGATTTTCGCCGCCGTTGTCGAACATCATTCGTTCACCGCAGCGGCCAAGGCGCTTGGTCTTTCCAAGGCGACAGTGTCCAAAGCCGTGTCCCGCCTTGAAAGCAGCGTGGGTGCGACATTGTTCCACCGCACCTCGCGCCGTCTATCCCTTACCGAAACGGGTCGCGGCCTGTCTGTGCGTGCCGCCCGTATTCTTGCCGAAGCGGTGGCCGCCGAAGAGGCCGCACGTGATGAAGCCAGCGCGCCCAAGGGCACGGTACGCCTCGCCTCGCCAATGTCCTTTGGCTTGTTGCATGTTGCGCCAGTTGTCGCCGATTTCCTCGCGCTTTATCCCGGCGTTGCTGTGGATTTGCATCTGAGCGACGAAAAGATCGACATTATCGATATGGGTTTCGACATTGCGTTACGCATTGCATCATTGCCCGACAGTTCGCTCCGCGTGCGACGGCTGGGCGGCGTAGAGGCGCGAATCGTTGCTGCCCCGTCCTATCTTGAGCGGCATGGCCGTCCTTCCCACCCTTCTGAACTGAGCGAGCATCAATGTCTGGGCTATGCCTATATCGACACGCCCGATATCTGGCGCTTTTTGGGGCCGGACCGTGAAGAAGCATCGGTCCATCCGGTCGGGCCGCTGCGTTCCAACAGTGGCGATGCCATGTTGCCTGCACTCCGCGCCGGGCAGGGTATTGCCATTTTGCCCGACTTCATCGTGCATCAGGATATAGCGGAGGGACGGCTTGAATCGTTGCTCCCTGACTGGTCGCCGCCACCGGTCGCGCTGCACCTGCTGACCCCACCGGGAGACTTGCGTCCGGCGCGCGTAACCCTTTTGGTTGAATTCCTCGCAACCCGCTTCCGCACCATCTGCACGGGGTAAAAGCGAATTCTTGACAGGTTGAAGCGAGCGCGACTCGTGGAGTTGTGCGGGTTAAGCGAAAATTAACCTTTTGCGTTCAGATGTTATATGGTTAATATATACGCATGGATGCACTCGTCACCTGAGTAGCATCGCCATAATGGAACAAGGGGCTGCGAGATGCGCGTGCTGCTTATCGAAGATGAACCAACGACAGCAAAGGCGATTGAGCTTATGCTGACGACAGAGGGATTCAACGTCTACACCACTGATCTGGGTGAAGAGGGTTTGGATCTTGGCAAACTCTACGATTATGACATCATTTGCCTTGATCTTAATCTGCCGGACATGCACGGCTATGATGTCCTGAAAAAGCTCCGCACCGCAAGGGTGCAGACGCCCGTACTCATCCTGTCAGGCATCAGCGAAATGGATAGCAAGGTCCGCTCCTTTGGCTTTGGCGCCGACGATTATGTGACCAAGCCGTTCCACCGCGATGAATTGGTCGCGCGCATCCACGCCGTTGTGCGCCGGTCGAAAGGCCACAGCCAATCGGTCATCCGCACCGGTAAGCTGGCGGTCAATCTGGACGCGAAAACGGTCGAAGTCGACGGCAACCGCGTGCATCTGACCGGCAAGGAATATGCGATGCTGGAACTGCTTTCGCTCCGCAAGGGCACAACGCTGACCAAGGAAATGTTCCTGAACCACCTGTATGGCGGCATGGACGAACCCGAACTCAAGATCATCGACGTCTTCATCTGCAAGCTGCGCAAGAAACTGGCGCTGGCGTGCAGTGGCGACAATTATATCGAAACCGTCTGGGGCCGCGGCTATGTGCTGCGCGATCCCGATGAGGATATGGACGCGCCGTCGGCCCAGGTGGCCTGAACGCGCTGATTACCAGCTTTACCCGGGGGCTAGCGACCGGCGGATCAGACATGGTCCGCCGGTCCTTTGCTTTGTACCTTTGGGCATATGGAAAGCGGATATGCTTGTCCGGGCCAGAAATAGTGTAGGATCATCGTTCATTGATTCGTGAAACGCGCTGTAACAGGTGAGAATATGAACGAAGATGTTCCGATAACACAGCCGCAGGTCAGGCATCCCATGGATGCTTTTTTTGCCTTGCCGATGATGTTCTGGGACGCGGCTTTGGCCAATTCGAACGAAGTGTCGCAGCTCTGGTGGTCCAGTTTTTTCCGCTCTTCTCACCACCATCCCGATGGGCATGCCCAACTTGAATTGCCCGAACCGCTGGAAGCAGCCGGGGAACACGATCTGTTTGCATAACGGTTATCAGGCGCGCGGATGGGCATTCCGGTAAACGTCCAGCAGATAGGCCGCATCGACCTGCGTATAGACCTGTGTGGAACTGAGGCTCGCATGACCGAGCAGTTCCTGCAATGATCGTAAATCGGCCCCGCGCCCCAGTAGATGCGTTGCGAAACTGTGGCGCAGGGCGTGCGGCGTTGTCCGTTCCGACAGGCCCAGTCGTCCGCGCGCGCCCTGTACTGCCCGACGAATGAGGGCAGGGGATAGCGGTCCGCCGCGTGCGCCCCGGAAAATAGGTTCGCCCCTGGCGGGTGACCACGGACAGACCGAAAGATAACCCTCAATGGCTTCGCGCACCTGCGGCAGTAGCGGGATGATCCGTGTCTTTTCCCGCTTGCCGGTGACGCGCAATGTTTCGCCTAGCGGCAATGCATCGCCGGTAAGGCCCAGCGCTTCGCTGATCCGAAGCCCGCCGCCATAGAGCAGCAGCAGCACGGCCCAGTCGCGTGCGCCGATCCAGCCTTCGCTGCGCTGCTCGGCGACATCTTCGGCCAGGGCCATCACCTCGTCGGGCGAGATAGGTCTGGGCACCCCGCGTTTGACCCGCGGACCTTTGACCGCAGGCACCCGCGCCTGGTCTCCGCCGACGAATTTCAGGAAGCCTCGGACCGCTGACAACTCCCGCGCAGTCGACATATTGCCGATTCCTTCAATGCGTCGCTCGGCCAGGAAGGCACGCAAGTCGGGGATGGCAAGCGAAGCGAGCGCGTCGCGTGTCATGGGTTCTCCCTGATGCGTTTGCAGGAAATGGATCAGTCGCTCTGCCGTGGCGATATACGCGCGCACCGTATGCACGGATCGACGGCGATCGAGCGCCAAATGGCGGCGCCAGTCTTCGATGAGGGATTGTGCTGCATCCACAGGCTAGAGTGTAAGGGAGTTTGGCGCGACTGGGGAGAGGAAATGCGCCCCTATCTGGGTTCGGCGAGCAAGTGGTTCAATGGATGCCATCCGCGCGCGCTTGGTTTGAAGCCACGGAGGCGGCGTGAAACCAGGGACCACCTAACCGGCGCACCAAGCGGTATGTACCCGCCATGCGCAAGGGTCAGCGCCTCGGCCTCGCCCATTTTTTGTAGCATTTCATCAATGTTTCCGGCCCGCTGGGCCTCGCTAAGCCGCTGTGTTGCTTCGGCGCTGCAGGACAGTTCATAGGCACAACTGAGCCGCCCCAGATACCAGAAGGCACTATCATAGGGCGCGACTTCATCGATCAGCCGCAGATCAGCATCGGCTTTTTCGTTGACGCGGACGGCAGTTACGCCAATCTGGGCAAAATCCGATTTGACGATGCCAAATAGCAGATTGCTTCCCGGCCCTTTTGGTAACGCAATGCGCAGCGGCATGATCGGGCCGTTGCCGCCTTTCCAATTGCCAACAATTCTGCGGGCGAAGGTCCGCCGCTCTTCAATGTCAAGGCTGTTCCAGCGTGGCATTGAAGGCGCGCTGGGCATTTCCAGTTGTTCTGGCAGGAAGCCGGTGCTGGTTGTCCAGCCTGACAGTGAAAAACTTGCAGGCAGGCGTTCGCGTTCGATTGCCATGGAGAGCGCTTCACGATTGGCGGCATCCGCCAGAAAGCCGGATTTCTCGACGATGGCCAGGCCAAACAGCCCGTGCACCGGATCGACGCGGATCGCCTTGTTGTCGATCTTGGCGAAA
>JAENVZ010000215.1 GCA_016650315.1 Alphaproteobacteria bacterium
AGCAGCCGAATGCAAGCGTCAAGTAGCACGGTTGCAGCGGTTTCTCCGCCCGAAAGGATATAATCGCCGATGGAGACCGGCTCAATGGCGCGGCCTTCAAAAAGCCGTTCATCAATGCCCTCGAAACGACCGCAAAGGATGGTGACGCCGGGGCCGGCGGCAAGCTGGCGAACGCGATCCTGGGTCAGCGGTTTTCCGCGCGGTGTCATGGCGAGGACGGGCGCGTCCGGCTGACGCTCCATCGCATAATCGACAGCGGCGGCCAGGACATCCGCACGCATCACCATGCCTGCGCCGCCACCTGCGGGCGTATCGTCAACCGAGCGGTGCTTGTCCGTCGCAAAGTCACGAATCTGGATTGGAGCGCAAGACCACGTCCCTTCGGCCAAGGCACGTCCTGCGAGGGACTGGCCCAGCGGCCCGGGAAACATTTCGGGGTAAAGTGTCAGGATTTGGGCGGCAAAGCTCATTGGACAAAGGTGGCGTCAACGACCACCTTCTCGCCCCATTCCGGCACCGCCTCAGGTCGCATGGGAACCATGAAGCGCTTGCCGTCCGGTCGTTCGATTTCGATGATGTCGCCCGCGCCAAAATTTTCGACCGCTGCAACAGTCCCCAATTCCTCGCCTGTGGTGGAAACACAGGGCAAGCCGAGAAGATCGGCATAATAATATTCACCCTCACCCAACGGCGGCAGCGACGAGCGGGGAACAGTGAGTTGCGTGCCGCGCAGCGCTTCGGCGGCATTCCGATCAGCTATTTCAGCAAAGCGCGCGATCGCACCGTTCTGGCCGGGACGAATGTTCTTGAGCGTTAGCGTGCGACCAGACGCATCGAAGCTCTTATGAGCCTTAAGACTTTCCGGGCTTTCGCTGAAGAGTTTCAGGCGCACTTCGCCCATAACGCCATGAGCGCCGATAATGGCCGCAAGGGTTACGGGACGGTCCTGTGTCATCCGAAAAGCCGCGCTAACGGTCCTCGACCACGCCCGGACCGAACGGAGATTTTACCCCGTTCGTGTCGAGCGAAGTCGAGACACGCTGACTTGGCTCAGCCCTCAGCCTGCTTTTCGGCAGCAGCTTCAGCGGGGACATCTTCGGCAGATGCTGCTTCCGCAGGTGCTTCCTCTGCTTCAGGAGCAGCCTCCTCTGCGACCGGAGCAGCTTCTTCTGCTTCAGGGGCAGCTTCTTCTGCGACAGGAGCAACTTCTTCTGCTTCGGGAGCAGCTTCTTCTGCGACAGGGGCGGCTTCCTCAGCAGCGACCTCCTCAGCAGCAACAGCCTCCTCAACCTCAGGCTCAGGCGCAGGTGCCTTGGCGGCTTCCTCGGCTGCCTTCTTGGCTTCTTCCGCCTCGGCCAGCTTGCTGGCCTTTTCCTCAGCGCGTTCCGTGGCCTTTTCGCCCGGCTTCGCCTTGTTCGGATTGCTGCGGGCGGCGCGTTCCTTCACACCTGCGACATCCAGAAAACGGGCGACACGATCGGTCGGCTGCGCACCAACGGAAATCCAGTGCTTCGCGCGATCGGCATCCAGAATGATGCGCTTTTCATCGTCCTTGGCGAGCAGCGGGTTGTAGCTGCCAATGCGTTCGATAAAACGACCATCGCGGGGTGAACGGCTGTCCGTCACGACGATCTTGTAATAAGGACGCTTCTTGGAGCCGCCACGCGACAAACGAATTGCAGTTGCCATGTAATTACCTTTCTAAAATAAAATCAAAATCTTAAATTCATTTCTTCAAAAATTTATCAAACCCGGGCGGAAGTCTGGGCGCATCGCCACCGGAAAGGCCCGGCAGGCCACCGCCCGAAGGCATTCCCCCTGCCCCGCCACCGCCAAGCATACCGCTCAAGCCACCCATGCCGCCCTTGGCGAACATGGCGCCCAACCCTTTCAATCCGCCCATTTTACGGATTTTTTTCATCGCGCCGTCCATTTCCTGATGCATTTTGAGGAGACGGTTGACCTCCTGCACCGTGGTGCCGGAACCCTTGGCAACGCGGATCTTGCGCTTGGCATTCAAAAGCGCTGGCTTTGCGCGCTCCTTGGGTGTCATGGAACCAATGATCGCATCCATATGCACCAGCGTCTTGTCGCCCATGCCACTGTTTGCCATGGCGTTTTGCGCCTTCTTGAGACCCGGCATCATGGCCGCGAGCGCACCAAGGCCACCCATACGGCGCATCTGATTCAATTGCGCGCGCAGATCGTTCATGTCGAACTGACCCTTGGCCATCTTTTTGGCCAGCGCTTCGGCCTCATCGACCTGAATGGTTTCGGCAGCTTTTTCGACCAGGCTGACGACATCGCCCATGCCCAATATGCGGCTGGCGACACGCCCCGGATGGAACAGCTCCAATGCATCCAGCTTTTCGCCGACGCCCGCAAATTTGATCGGACGGCCCGTGACCGCTCGCATCGACAGGGCCGCGCCGCCCCGCGCATCGCCGTCCATCCGGGTCAGGACAACCCCAGTCAGCGGCACCTGTTCGGTAAAGTTCTTTGCGACGTTGACCGCGTCCTGACCGGTCAGGGAGTCAACGACGAGCAGGATTTCATGTGGATTCGAGATGTCGGCCACCGCCTTCATCTCATCCATCAGCGCCTGATCGATATGAAGACGGCCCGCCGTATCGAGGATCAGCACATCAAAGCCCTGAAGCTTTGCCGCCTGCATGGCGCGCCGTGCGATCTCAACCGGTTGTTGGCCCACAATGACGGGAAGCGTAGCGACATCGACCTGTGTACCCAGGGTCGCAAGCTGTTCCTGCGCCGCCGGACGGTTGACATCGAGCGAGGCCATCAGGACCTTCTTGCGATCCTTTTCCTTCAGGCGCTTGGCAATCTTGGCCGTGGTCGTCGTCTTGCCCGAACCTTGTAAACCGACCATCATGATGATGGCTGGCGGGCTCACGTCGATCATCAGTTCCGACGTTTCAGACCCCAGCATTTCGGTCAGGCCGTCATTGACGATCTTCACCACCTGCTGGCCCGGCGTTACCGAGCGCAGGACATTCTGGCCGACCGCTTTTTCAGTAATGCCTTCAATGAAATCGCGGACAACGGGCAAGGCAACGTCGGCTTCCAGCAATGCGATCCGCACTTCGCGCATCGCCGCCAGGACGTCGGATTCGTTCAGCGCACCACGACCACGCAGCTTGTCGAAGACGCCGCCAAGACGTTCGCTAAGAGAGTCGAACATTGCCAATCCTTTGTGGAGCAAAGGCCCCGTTTTCCGTCACATCCCGCTTAACCGGAAAGCCAAAACGCAAAATACGCCGGTGGGCGAAACCTCGCCGACCAGCGCCTATCCATGGACTATATCATGACCAGGATGTTTACAGCTTACCGGACCCGCAGGACCGATTGGAAATGGCCAATATACAAGCTTTGACAAACATGCAAGCGACCCTCCGGTTACAGGGCGGAAACCGCTTCGTTAACTATTTGTAAACCCATTTTGGGCACAGTTGCCGTGTCGCTCGGATCTACTGACGCGGCGTGGGGCAACGAAAACAGGTCTTATGAGCGGACAGCACAACCCAACAGACATGCAATCTGCCCAGCGGGACATGATAACCGGCAGCATCGTTGTTGCAGCAATCGTGATGTTCATCTGGACCGGCGGTTCGGCGATGTCCGCAGTTGTCCGCAGCCTGACAGGCATCGGCCCCGGCGTCGAGCAGGTCATGATGACAGCGCTGTTGCTCAACATCGCGCTCATCCTGTTCGGATGGCGCCGCTACCGCGACCTGCAGATCGAAGTCGTGCAACGCAAGGATGCGGAAGAACGTGCCCGTTCGCTGGCGGCCACTGACCCTTTGACCGGCTTTCTCAATCGCCGTTCGATTGCCGAAGAAGGCGCCGCGTTGCTGGCCCGCGCCCAGCGCAAGCACAAATGCGTTGCGCTGCTGATGCTCGATCTGGATAATTTCAAGACCGTGAACGACATTCATGGCCATGCCGCGGGCGATCTTGTCCTGACAATGGCGGCCAAGCGCATTGAAAATCTGATGCCTCCCTCTGCGCTTACCGCACGCCTTGGCGGCGACGAATTCGCCTGCGCCTTTATATTCGATCCCAATTCTCCTGAAATCGTTGATCGCATCGCCGAAGAGCTGGTGTCTGCGATGACCGGACCGATTGTCGAAAAGGGCATTCATCTGGCGATCAGTACGTCAATTGGCATTGCCCGGTCGGATTATGATTGCAACAGCGTCGAATCGCTGATGCGCCGCGCCGACATTGCGATGTATTGCGCCAAAAATCAGGGCCGCAACCGCTTTGCCTGGTTCGACACGTCGATGGAACGCGAACTGAACGTGCGCAATACCCTGGAAGCAGGGATGCGTGAAGGCATTCCGCTGGGTCAGTTCATACCCTATTATGAACAGCAGATCGACCTTACGACGGGCAAGCTGAATGGCTTTGAAATGCTGGCCCGCTGGGAGCATCCGACCCAGGGCCTCATTTCGCCCGACATCTTCATCCCGATTGCCGAGGAAACCGGCCTGATCGCCGATCTCTCGCTCTCCGTCATGCGGCAAGCGTTCGAAGAAGCGAAGAACTGGGACAACTCGCTCAGCCTCTCGGTCAATATTTCTCCGGCGCAGCTCAAGGACCCCTGGCTCAGCCAGAAAATTCTCAAGCTGCTGGTCGAAACGGGCTTCCCCGCGAACCGGCTGGAAGTCGAGATCACTGAAAGTTCGCTGTTCGAAAATCTCAGCCTTGCACAGTCCATCGTCGGATCGCTCAAGAACCAGGGTATCCGCATCGCGCTTGACGATTTCGGCACCGGCTACAGCTCTCTCGCTCATCTGCGCGCCCTGCCCTTCGACCGGATCAAGATCGACCGCAGCTTCGTTTCCTCGATCAACCAGAACAGCGAAAGCGCCGCCATCGTCAGCGCCATTGCGCGGCTGGGTGACAGCCTTGGCCTGCCGGTGACGGCAGAAGGCATCGAAGACCAGAGTATCCAGAACCAGCTTCGTGACATGGGTTGCACCAAGGGCCAGGGCTGGCATTTCGGCAAACCGATGAATGTTGAGCAGGCACGCAAGATGCTGGCTGCCCAGAACCTGTTGCCAACCCGCATATCTGCGAGCGGCAGCGAAGCGCCAGCGAGTGCGGAGCTATTCGAACTGCACAGCAGCAAGGGCGACACACGCAAGGCCGGGTAAATTACGCCACGCCACCGCTTTTGCGTCAAGCGCGGTGGACACTTGCCCTCCCCACCCCTAAATGAGCGGCCATGATCGGTCGGTTTCGAAAAATGCATGGCCTCGGCAATGATTTCGTTGTCATCGATGCCCGTGACAACGCGCTGGACATGACCCCGCCGCGGGCGCGAGCCATTGCCAACCGTCATCTGGGCATAGGCTGCGATCAGATCATCCTTCTGGAACCGTCAACCAAGGCGGATGTCCGCATGCGCATTTTCAACGCCGACGGGGGCGAGGTAGATGCCTGCGGCAATGCAACACGCTGCATTCCCTTGTTTTTGGGTCAGGACTGCCGGATCGAAACCAATGCAGGGTTGCTGCTGGCCCAATGGCGCGACGACGGCGCAAGTGTGGACATGGGAGCGCCCCGCTTCGATTGGGACACGATCCCGCTTGCCTATGCCATGGATACGCTGGACATGCCTGTAAGTTGGGAGGATCTTCCCGTCCCCACCGCCGTCAATGTCGGCAATCCGCATGTGATTTTCTTTTGCGACGATCTGGATAGCGTCGATTATGCGCACCTGGGTCCGATGATCGAGAATGACCCGCTTTTCCCTGAGCGCGTGAATGTCAATTTCGCGCAAATCATGGGCGTCAACCATATCCGCCTGATTGTCTGGGAACGTGGCGCCGGACTGACGCAGGCGTGCGGAACGGGCGCGTGCGCAACAGCGGTTGCCGCCATTCGGCGCAAGCTGATGCAAGGCCCGGTGACGGTCAGCCTGCCTGGCGGCGATCTGTGCATAAGCTGGGCGCCTGGCGAAACCATCGGCATGACTGGTCCCGCCACCTCCGTCTTCGAAGGCGAGGCCGACTGGAGTCGCTTTGGATGAGCGGCCCGCAGATCATCACGCTGGGATGCCGCCTGAATATCGCTGAGAGCGAAACGATGCGCGCCCTTGCGTCCCATGAGGATGACCTTGTCATCGTCAATAGCTGCGCTGTAACCAACGAGGCCGTTCGCCAGACCCGTCAGGCGATCCGCCGCGCCAAACGCGCCCGGCCCGACGCACGTATCCTTGTCACCGGCTGCGCAGCGCAGACCGATCCCGCCATGTTTGCCGCCATGCCGGAGGTGGACCGGGTGGTTGGGAATCGCGAGAAATTTGAAGCAAAGAGCTTCAGCAGAAATTTCTCCCCGTTCGTCCCGAGCGAAGTCGAGGGACATGAAGCAAGCGCAACGCAGCGTGTCTCGACTTCGTTCGACACAAACGATGGTGGTGCCGAGGCCAAAGTCCGCGTTTCCGACATCATGGCTGTGCGCGAAACCGCGCCGCACCTCGTCAGCGGTTTTGCCGACCATGCCCGCGCCTTTGTCGAGGTGCAAAATGGCTGCGATCATCGCTGCACCTTCTGCATCATCCCCTATGGCCGGGGGAACAGCCGATCGGTCCCAGCGGGCGCAGTGATCGACAAGATAAAGGCACTGGTGGATGCAGGCTATCGAGAGGTCGTACTGACCGGCGTGGATGTCACCAGCTATGGCCCAGACCTGCCCGGCAATCCGACGCTCGGCCTGCTGATCGAACGCATCCTCGACAATGTCCCGGATCTGCCGCGCCTTCGCCTTTCCTCGCTCGATTCCGTCGAAATTGACGAACGCATGTTTGCATTGATCACACAGAACACACGCGTGATGCCCCATCTTCATCTTTCATTGCAAGCGGGCGACGACATGATCCTCAAGCGCATGAAGCGCCGCCACAACCGGGGCGAAGCAATAGCTATTGTCGAACGGATCAAGGCGGCGCGCCCCGATGTCACCATCGGCGCAGACATCATCGCCGGTTTCCCGACCGAGACCGAGGAAATGTTCGAAAACAGTCTTCGGCTCCTGGAACAGTGCGACATTGTCTACGGCCATATCTTCCCCTTCTCTCCACGCACAGGCACACCGGCCGCGCGCATGCCGCAGGTTGACCCGGCAACCGTTCGCGAACGTGCGGCACGGCTGCGCAATGCGTGCGAAACACGCAAGCAGCATTGGCTGAACGCACTTATCGGAACGCAGCAGAATATACTGGTCGAGCGCGACGGCCTGTCCGGCCATGCAGAAAATTTCGCCGCCGTCAGGTTCGCCAATCCCCAGATCGCTGGCAAAATCGTGTCAGCGGCCATCATCGGGGTTGAGAAGGACCGCCTGATCGCCCAAGAGGCCTTATGAGTGAAACGAACTGGCACACGCGCCTCTTTGGCGGGTTCCGCCGCACCTCCGAC
>JAENVZ010000216.1 GCA_016650315.1 Alphaproteobacteria bacterium
CAGCATCTGGAAAATCGACACGGGTGAAGCCATTGAAGTCAGCGCCATGGACATGGCCGTTGATCCCGCCCACTTGCCCGATGAGGAGGCCCTGACGCGATGGGCGGCAAAGGAGTTTGGCGTCAAGACCAAGCCTCGTGCCGAACGGCCCGACGGCGGCGCACGAGGCAAGGACGAGCGCAAACGCTTCATGGGGGCGCAGCGTGACGAAGCGGAAAAATGGGTGCAGCGTTTCAATCAGCCCAATGGCAGGCTGACCGTCGCATATGTGCCGGGGTCCCGCAGCGTCTCTGTCCGGCAGGACGCTGACAATGTTTTTGGCGTCCTCAAGAATCTGCACAAGGGCAGCGGTCTTGGGCTTGCCTGGATCCTGTTTATCGACACGATCGCGGGCGCACTGGTCGCCATGAGCCTGACCGGATTTTTACTCTGGACCCGCCTGCATGGCAGCCGCCTGCTGGCGGGGGGAATCATGCTGGCCAGTCTGGCGTTCGCGGTTTCGGCGACCGGGCCTTACATGTTGTGAAATATAATGGTTCCGTGACTGCAATGGGTGGGCAGAAGACATTGAAGTTAAGGTGCGCTCCTGCGAAGGCAGGAGTCCAGGGAACCTTGGCCCGGCGCTTGTGACCCTGGGTTCCTGCCTTCGCAGGAACACAACCCTCCTTGTTTCTGAACGTCACAAAAGGCCCAATACCGCTCTACTTCCCCAGCAACCCCCTCGCCTGTCCGGTCAGTTCCGCCAGCATGGCTGCGTTGGGCGCAGCCGCGGCGCGGGCGCGTTTGACGAGGGCCTGGAACTGTTCGACCCGCTTGTCGTGGGTTTTCAACCAATCATCGACATAGACGCTGGTATCCCGGCCCTTCGCTTCGCCCAGAAATTCGAAGCGAATCTGTTGCAAGTCGCGCGCAACCCCGGCGACCAGCAGGCGTTCCCACGGATCGGACGGTTCCATCCGCGCCGCCGTCGATTGCACCCAGTCGATACCCAGCGTCTCACCCAGCCGTGTAAAGGCGTGCGTAACATCGGTTTCCTTGACCTCCAGACGGTGCGCCAGCCGCGCAAGGCCGACCGCTCCATCCAGCTTGAACAGGCCCACGGCGCGCATGATCAGATCATCCGGTGCGCCAATCGCGGCCAGATGCGCGGCAATCGCATCGGCCCTGTGGATGGTTTCGGGCCGCAACAGGCTGTCCACGGCATCGGCCAGACGCGACACGCCCGGTTGCAGCAATGCAACGCCCTCTCCCGGTAGCGTGCCCGACGGCAGGCTGCGGATCAGGTCGGCGATCTGCGCCCGCATTGCGCCCGCAATTTCATGGAACAGGCCAAGGCGGGCGCCCTCGGACATTTTACTTTCGTCTATGTCCTTCCATAATGCGGACACATGAAAGAGCCGTTCGGCAATGACGAAGGCGCTAGACATATCTGCGAGCGAACAGCCCCCTTCCTCCGCCAGTTCGAAGGGATGGATGATGCCCAGACGATTGACGATCCGGTTGGCAAGTTTGGTCGCAATGATTTCGCCGCGAAGCTGATGCCCGTCAATGGCATCGCCATGCGCCGCCTGCATGGCGGGCGGGAAAGCAGCGGCCAATTCGCCCGCCATCGTCGGATCGCGGACAAGGCCGTTACGTTCAATCGCGTCCTGCAAGGCCAGTTTCGCGGTCGATAGCAGGATGGCGAGTTCGGGTCGGGTCAGGCCATGGCCATCGGGTATCCGGCGCAGCAATTCCTCATTGCCGGCCAGCCCCTCAACCCGGCGGTCCAGCCGTCCGCTGGTTTCGAATATTTCGATCAAACGGACATAGGAGGGCAGGCTTGCCACGCCTCCGGCCTGCGCAATCGAAAGCCCCAGCGCCTGCAGCCGGTTATCCTCCAGCACGATGTCGGCCACCGAATCGGTCATCGATACCAGTAATGCGTTCCGGTCGTCAAAAGCGAGCTGGCCCGCGCGCATCTCCTTGTTGAGTGCGATCTTGATATTAACCTCATTGTCCGAACAATCGACGCCCGCGCTGTTGTCGATAAAGTCGGTATTGATCCGCCCGCCATGCAGGGCATAAGCAATGCGCGCGGCCTGCGTCACGCCCAGATTGGCGCCCTCGCCCACCACCTTGGCGCGTAGATCCTCGGCATCGACGCGCAGCCGGTCATTGGCCGGATCGCCCACCTCGATATGGTTTTGCGCCGCCGCCTTCACATAAGTGCCGATGCCGCCGAACCAGAGCAGGTCGGCCGGACTTTTGAGAATGGCAGAGATGAGCTGCGCCGGCTCCATCTCATCATCGCTGACATCCAGAAGCGTCTTGATCTGCGGAGACAACGGGATGCTTTTCTGACTGCGCGGGAAAACGCCGCCGCCCTGCGAGATCAGGCTCTTGTCATAATCGTCCCAGCTCGACCGGGGGAGCCTGAACATCCTGTCCCGTTCCTTCCAGCTTGCCGCCGGGTTGGGATCCGGGTCGATGAAGATATGGCGATGGTCGAAGGCGGCGACCAGCTTGATCGCCTTGCTGAGCAGCATGCCGTTGCCGAACACGTCGCCCGACATATCGCCGCAACCGACGACGCGCACCGGCTCCTTCTGCACATCGACGTCCATTTCCAGGAAATGCCGCTGCACGCTGACCCATGCACCCTTTGCGGTGATGCCCATCGCCTTGTGATCGTAACCGTGGCTGCCGCCGCTTGCAAAGGCGTCGCCCAGCCAGAAATCGCGGTCGAGCGCAATCGCGTTGGCGATGTCGGAAAAGGTCGCTGTGCCCTTGTCCGCCGCGACGACGAAATAGGGGTCCTCGCCATCATGAATGACGACGGATTGTGGATGGACGACCTTGCCATCAACCAGATTGTCGGTGACCGACAGCAGAGTGCGGATGAAGATGCGATAGCTTTCGGTGCCTTCTGTCAACCATGCGTCGCGGTCCTGCGCGGGATCGGGCAGCATCTTGGGGAAAAAGCCGCCCTTTGCCCCGGTCGGCACGATGACGGCGTTCTTGACCCGCTGTGCCTTCATCAGGCCCAGTATCTCTGTACGGAAATCGTCGCGCCGGTCGGACCAGCGCAGGCCGCCGCGCGCAACAGGCCCCGCGCGCAGATGAATGCCTTCGACACGCGGGCTGTAGAC
>JAENVZ010000217.1 GCA_016650315.1 Alphaproteobacteria bacterium
GCGTGAACAGGTGGAACATCGCCGCGCCATAGGCGCCGACGCCCGCCGCAAAGAACATATAGCCAAGCTGGCTACAGGTCGAATAGGCGATCACGCGCTTGATGTCGTTCTGACACGTGCCCACAGTCGCAGCGAACAGGCAGGTCGCGGCACCAATGAAGGTGACGACGCCCAGCGCCGTCGGGCTGGTTTCGAACATGGGCGACAAACGGCACACCATGAATACGCCCGCCGTCACCATCGTCGCAGCGTGGATCAGCGCGGACACTGGCGTTGGACCTTCCATTGCGTCAGGCAGCCATGTGTGGAGTCCAAGCTGCGCCGACTTGCCCATCGCACCGACGAACAGCAGCAGACACAGGATCGTCATTGTGTCCCAGCGGTGGCCGAGGAAGGTGATGGTCGATCCGGCCATCGCGGGCGCAGCATTCAGAATTTCAGGGATAGAGACCGTCTGGAATACCAGAAAGGTGCCGAAAATGCCCAGCATGAAGCCAAGGTCGCCGACACGGTTGACCACGAACGCCTTGATCGCGGCGGCGTTCGCGCTGGGCTTTTTGAACCAGAAGCCGATGAGCAGGTAGGAGGCAAGACCGACACCTTCCCAACCAAAAAACATCTGGATCAGGTTATTGGCCGTCACCAGCATCAGCATGGCGAAGGTAAAAAGCGACAAATAGGCAAAGAAGCGCGGCTGATCCGGGTCCTCCTCCATATAGCCCCAGCTATACAGGTGGACAACCGACGAAACGGTCGTCACCACAACCAGCATCACCGCCGTCAGCGTATCGACACGCAGCGCCCAGGCAACGTCGAGATCGCCTGATTTGAGGAACGTCAGCACCGGCTGCACATAGGCCTCTGCTCCGCCCGTCAGGAAGGACAGAAAAATCGGCCAACTGAGCGCGCAGGAAAGAAACAGCGCGCCGGTCGTCAGGACCTTTGCGGGCACATTGCCGATGGCCCGGTTGCCAAGCCCCGCAATGATAGCCGCCAGCAACGGGAGAAAGACGATAAGCGCGATAGTCATGGGATAGCTCAGCCCTTCATCCGGTTGACATCATCGACGGCGATGGTGCCCCGGCCACGGAAATAGATCACGAGAATGGCAAGCCCGATGGCCGCTTCGCCCGCCGCGACAGTCAGGACGAACATGGAAAAGACCTGCCCCACCAGATCGCCCAGATAGGCGCTGAACGCGACGAAATTGATGTTCACGGCAAGCAGGATCAACTCGATCGCCATCAGGATGATGATAACATTCTTGCGGTTGATGAAGATGCCCAGCACCCCCATCACGAACAGGATGGCGCTGACCACCAGATAATGCTGGATACCGATCATTGGCTGACCTCCCAAACCGTTTGGGTCGAGCAAGGTTCGAGCTTGTCGAGAACCGGCGTCGAGACCGCTTCTAGACCATCGCTTCTCGACTTCGCTCGAAGCGGCTCGAAGCAAACGGAGAGGGAATTAGTGATCTTCACAGTTCCACCCCCTGCCCTATTGGCTGCTGGACATTGCGCGTCGCGTCCTCGGGACGGCGGCGCACCTGCTTTGACACATTCTGACTACGCACCCCGCCACGCACGCGATGGGTGAGGACAATCGCACCGATCATGGCGACCAGCAGGATGAGGCCCGCGGCTTCGAAGAGGAAGATGTAGCGGGTGTAAAGAAGCTCACCGATCGCCTGAATATTGGGGGTCTGCGCGGCAATAGGGGCGATGCGCCCGCCAAGGTCGATTCCGCCCACTTTCCATGCCCCGATGCCCAGCACCATTTCAGCAGCAAGAATGATCGCCATGAGCGTGCCGAAGGGCAGATATTCGACAAATCCGGCACGCAGTTCGGCAAAATCGATATTCAGCATCATGACGACAAAGAGGAACAGCACCGCGACCGCACCAACATAAACGATGACCAGCAGCATGGCGATAAATTCCGCCTGCAACAGCACCATCAGGCCCGCCGCGTTGAAGAAAGCCATGATGAGCCACAGCACGCTATGCACCGGATTACGGGAGAATATCGTCATCGCACCGCTGGCGATGACCAGCGCGGCAAACAGATAAAAGGCGATGGCGTGAATCACAGAAACTCAACCCCCGTTTGTGTCGAGCGCAGTCGAGACACGCTGCGCTTGTTTTCCCTTGCCTTGCGGCCCTCGACTTCGCTCGGGACGAACGGAGTCGGGGGTGTGATACGATGCGCGCCCATTAACGATAGGGCGCATCGGCGGCAAGGTTTGCGGCAATCGCCCGCTCCCACTTGTCGCCGTTTTCCAGCAGCTTGGACTTGTCGTAGATCAGCTCTTCGCGCGTCTCGGTCGCATATTCGAAATTCGGTCCCTCGACGATGGCGTCGACCGGGCAGGCTTCCTGACAGAAACCGCAATAGATGCACTTGGTCATGTCGATGTCGTAGCGCGTGGTGCGACGGCTGCCGTCCTCACGCGGTTCGGCCTCGATGGTGATGGCTTGCGCCGGGCAAACCGCCTCGCACAGCTTGCACGCGATGCAGCGCTCTTCGCCATTGGCATAGCGGCGCAGCGCATGTTCGCCCCGGAAGCGCGGGGACAGCGGGTTCTTCTCAAAGGGATAGTTGATCGTGGCCTTTGGCTTGAAGAAATATTGCAAGGTCAGCCAATGGGCCTTCACGAATTCCCAAAGGGTGAAGGATTTGATGAGATGCGCGATCACGATGCTACTCCGTAGCGTGTCAGCATGAGGAAACCCGACACCAGGAAGACCCAGAAGAGCGACAGCGGCAGGAAGATTTTCCAGCCAAGGCGCATGAGCTGGTCATAGCGGTAGCGGGGCACGGTCGCCTTCACCCAGGAAAAGACGAAAAAGAAGAACAGGATCTTGGCGAAGAGCCAGAGGATGCCCGGCACCATGTAGAGCGGCGCCCAGTCGAAGGGCGGCAGGTATCCGCCCCAGAACAGGATGGCGTTCAGCGCGCACATCAGGATAACGTTGGCATATTCGCCCAGCCAGTAGAGCGCGAAGCTCATCGAGCTGTATTCGGTCTGATAGCCCGCAACGAGTTCGGATTCCGCTTCGGTCAGGTCGAAGGGCGCGCGGGCGGTTTCGGCCATGGCGGAGATCAGGAACACCACCGCCATCGGGAACAGCAGCGGGTTGAAGCCGTGGCCATTGATGAAGCCGTAATAGCCCTTCTGGCTTTCGACGATGGCCGACAGGTTGAACGAGCCAGCCCAGAGCACCACGGAGATCAGCACGAAGCCGATCGAGACTTCGTAGCTGATCATCTGCGCCGACGCGCGCATCGCGGAATAGAAGGGATATTTGGAGTTGGACGCCCAGCCCGCAATCACCACTCCGTACACGCCCAGCGAACTGATCGCGAGGATGTAGAGCAGGCCCACATTGATGTCGGCCAGCACCACGCCCACGTCAAACGGGATCACGGCCCAGGCCATCAGCGCCACCGTGAAGGTGATGATCGGCGCGATCAGGAACAGCGCGCGGTTGGCAGCCGAGGGGATGATCGTTTCCTGCAGGAAGACCTTGAGGCCATCAGCAAAGCTTTGCAGCAGGCCGAAGGGACCAACCACGTTCGGGCCGCGCCGCAGCGCCATCGCTGCCCATATCTTGCGATCGGCATAGATGATCATTGCGACGGCGAGCATCAACGGGAGAGCGATCAGCAGGATACCGATGATGGTGGCGAGGAGCCACGCGCCTTCGAATGGCAGGCCGAGGGTTTGGAAGAAAGCGGTCATTTATTCACGTCCCCCTGCCCGTTCGCTTCGAGCAGTATCGAGCGAAGTCGAGATGCGTCCGTCGAGAAGCCTGCGCGCCGATGTCTCGACTACGGTTCTCGACAAGCTCGAACCTCCGCTCGACACAAACGGATAAGTGAGAGCGAGCATCACTCTGCCGCCTCCGCAAATTCTTCGCCGTGGAGCAGTTCGGCCGAGCAGCGCTGCATGGTCGGGCTGGCGCGGCAGATGCTGTTGGTGAGGTAGAAGTCCTTGATCGGATAGGTAAATTCGCCATCAGGCTTGGCGGGCAGCTTGGGCGGTGCCCATGCATAGGTCGCAAGACCCTCGACCCCAAGCGCCGGGACAGCCTTCGCCATTGCGGCGCGCAGGCCCTCGAACGTGTCGAAGGGTAGCGTACAGCCCAGCTTGTCGGACAGTGCGCGCAGGATCGTCCAGTCCTCACGGGCATCGCCGGGGGCAAAGACCGCCTTGTCGCCGCGCTGCACCCGGCCTTCCAGATTGACATAAGTGCCAGCTTTTTCGGTGTAGGCCGCGCCGGGCAGGACGACATCGGCGGCATGTGCGCCCTTGTCGCCCTGATGGCCGATATAGACCTTGAAGCTGTCTTCGAATGCAGAATAGTCGACTTCATCCGCACCAAGCGAGAACAGCAGCTTCGGCTTGGCCGCCGCCATCGCCTTGATGCCGCCCTCCGTCGCATAACCGAGCATCAGCCCGCCCATGCGCGCGGCGGCGAAGTGGAGGACGTTGAAGCCGTTCCAGCCTTGCTTGACGAGACCCAGCTTGTCCGCGAGCGCCAGCCCAGCGCCATGTGCGTCGTTCTTGGCCAGCGTGCCGCCCCCCATAATCATCGCGGGACGCTCGGCACCTTTCAGCGCGTCACTGACAGCCTTGGGCAGCTTGGTAAGCAGGCTGGCGTCGTTACCCAGCCATTTGATCTTGTAGGTCAGATCGATTTCCGGGCCGATGCCGTAAACCTTCGCGCCCTTTTTGATCGCCTTGCGGATGCGCGTGTTGACCAGCGGCGCTTCCCAGCGAAGGTTGGTGCCGACGAGCAGGATGATGTCGGCGGTTTCCAACCCTGCGATTGTGGTGTTGAAATTGACTGCGGCGAGGTTCGACACGTCATAGGCAAGACCGGTCTGGCGACCCTCGAACATCGTGCCGCCCAGCCCCTTCACCAGTTCGCGCGCGGCGAACATCGTCTCGCAATCGAGCATGTCGCCCGCGACCGCCGCAACGCTGTTGCCCGCGCTCTTGGCGGCCTTGGCGATGGCGGCAAAGGCGTCGTCCCAGCTGGCTTCGACCAGCTTCCCACCCTTGCGGACATAGGGCTTGTCGAGGCGGCTGCGGACGAGGCCGTCGACGGCATGGCGCGTCTTGTCCGACGCCCATTCCTCGTTCACATCCTCATTGATGCGCGGCAGGGCGCGGAGGACCTGGCGGCCCCGGCTGTCGAGGCGAATATTGGTGCCGAGTGCGTCCATGACGTCAATGGCGAGGGTCTTTTTCAGTTCCCATGGCCGCGCTTCGAACGCATAGGGCTTGGACGTCAGCGCCCCGACCGGGCACAGGTCCACCACATTTCCGGACAGCTCGCTGGTGATCGCATGTTCCAGATAGCTGGTGATCTGCATATTTTCGCCGCGACCGATCGCGCCGATTTCCTCGACGCCGGCGACTTCCTCGGCAAAGCGGACGCAGCGGGTGCACTGGATGCAGCGGGTCATCACCGTTTTGACCAGCGGCCCCATATATTTCTCGGTCACCGCGCGCTTGTTCTCGTCATAGCGGCTATAGCCCTTGCCATAGGCGATGGACTGATCCTGCAGGTCGCATTCGCCGCCCTGATCGCAAATCGGGCAGTCGAGCGGGTGGTTGATGAGGAGGAATTCCATCACCCCTTCGCGCGCTTTCTTGACCATCGGGCTGTCGGTGCGGATTTCCTGCCCCTCGGCAGCGGGCAGCGCGCAGCTCGCCTGCGGCTTGGGCGGCCCCGGCTTCACCTCGACCAGGCACATGCGGCAATTGCCCGCGATGGACAGGCGCTCATGATAGCAGAAGCGCGGGATTTCCTTGCCCGCAAGCTCACACGCCTGAAGCACGGTGGCGCCTGCTGGGACCTCGATCTCTACGCCGTCGACGGTTAGTTTAGGCATGCTTACCGCCTTTGGAATACGAAGAATAAGACGAGCAAGATAAGGGCGGCGATGGGAACGCCGACAATCCAACCAATTCGCTCATAGCGCCGTGTGCGCTTGTCTTTCGATGGCCATA
This sequence comes from Alphaproteobacteria bacterium, assembly GCA_016650315.1. Taxonomy (GTDB): domain Bacteria; phylum Pseudomonadota; class Alphaproteobacteria; order Sphingomonadales; family Sphingomonadaceae; genus Rhizorhapis. The sequence goes on from JAENVZ010000217.1 coordinate 6,026, forward strand.
ACAGTTCAAGAATACCAATGACGAGATCAAGCATGATTTTATCACTCCGCAGCCTCCATCATCGGGGCGCCGCCCTTGCTTTCCTGAATCCGCCGTTCGATTTCCGGACGGAAATGCCGGATGAGGCCCTGGATCGGCCAGGCGGCGGCGTCGCCCAGCGCGCAGATGGTGTGGCCTTCGACCTGCTTGGTGACTTCAAACAGCGTGTCGATCTCGCTGATGTCAGCGTCGCCGGTGCGCAGGCGTTCCATGACGCGCCACATCCAGCCCGTACCCTCACGGCACGGCGTGCACTGGCCGCAGCTTTCGTGCTTGTAGAAATAGCTGAGGCGCGAAATGGCGCGGACGATGTCGGTGGACTTGTCCATGACGATGACGGCGGCGGTGCCAAGGCCGGAGCCAAGCTCGCGCAACCCGTCGAAATCCATCGGCGCGTCCATGATCTGTTTGGCCGGAACCAAA
>JAENVZ010000218.1 GCA_016650315.1 Alphaproteobacteria bacterium
ATCCGGCGCAACAGCGCGACATTGCCGCCATCGCCATGCAGGATCTTGTGTGCGGTCCGCAGGCGTACCGTGCGTATGCCGAGCCAGATGCTGAGCAGTGCTGTAGCAGCAGCGAACGTCAATGTAATGGGCAACAGCATGGCAGTTCTCTCCCCGTATTTCTGTTGGGGCATACTTCGCACGGAGGCGGTAAAAGGGGCAAGGATTAGCTTGCAAGACATCGAAAAAACGCTATACGCGCCTTTCGCTCGCGATCGTCCGGCCGCATGGCCTGCGGCCCTTAAAGGCCGTTTGGTGCCAAATGCGCGTTATTCGGTCTGTCGCATGATATTTTAGTTGTAGAGAAACCGGAACAGGTACCGACATGGCCGTCCCAAAGAGGAAAACTTCGCCGTCCAAGCGCGGCATGCGTCGTTCACATGATTCGCTTCGCGTCGAGGCTTTTCAGGAATGTTCAAATTGCGGCGAGCTCAAGCGCCCGCACAATATGTGCAGCGCTTGCGGTCATTATAATGGCCGTGAAATCATTGCGGTCGGGGCGTAAGCCGGCGATACGCTGCTCAAGGAGTTGAAGCAGGTGGGGGCAGAGCCGCGAATCGCAATCGACGCGATGGGCGGCGATGAGGGCGTGCGCGTCATGATCGCCGGGGTCGCTCTGGCCCGTCATCGCCATGAGGGCCTGCACTTCAATCTCTATGGTGACGAGACGCGCATCAAGGCTGCTCTCGACAATCATCCCAACCTGCGCGCCGCATCGGAGGTCTTCCACACGGATGAGGTTGTGGCTGCCACTGACAAGCCCAGTCAGGCGCTACGCAAATCAAAGAAATCGTCCATGGGCCTTGCTATCCATGCCGTGAAGACGGGGGAGGCGGGCGCTGCTGTGTCGGCGGGCAATACCGGCGCATTAATGGCGATAGCGAAGGTTGCACTGCGCACCATGCCGGGAATTGACCGACCGGCACTCGCCGCGCTTTTGCCGACGCTGGGCGACAATGATGTGGTCATGCTCGACCTTGGCGCCAATACCGAGTGCGACACGCAAAATCTGATACAGTTCGCCGTGATGGGCGCGGCCTATGCGCGCACCGCCATGGACCTGGAACGACCGCGCGTTCGCCTGCTCAATATCGGCACCGAGGAATTGAAGGGCACCGATGAAATTCGCGAGGCGGCGGCGATATTGCGCGCGGCAACGACGCTTCCCATGCAGTTTGATGGCTTTACCGAGGGCGACAAGCTGGGGTCGGGCGAAGCGGATGTCATCGTGGCTGAAGGTTTTGCGGGTAATATTGCGCTCAAGACCGCCGAAGGAACGGCCCGGTTCGTGACTGACCTTCTGAAACGGGCATTCACCAGTTCGCTGCGGTCAAAGGCGGGGTTCCTTCTGTCGAAACCCGCACTCCATATGCTTAAAGTGCATCTGGATCCGAACAATCATAATGGCGCGGTTTTTCTCGGGCTCAATGGCGTCGTGGTGAAAAGCCATGGCAGCGCCGACGCCAAGGGCGTGGCCAATGCCGTCAACGTCGCGGCCAAATTGCTGCGCGAAAACATTACCCAGCGTATTACGGAAGACCTTGATAACTTCCATGCGCATTTTCCATCGGAGTTGCCTGTATCATGATGCGCCGCGCTGCCTTGCTTGGAACGGGTTCGGCCCTGCCCAAAAACCGTGTGACCAATGCGGAATTGGCAAAGCAGGTAGACACCAGCGATGAATGGATCGTTGAGCGCACCGGCATTCGTGCGCGCTATCTTGCCGGGGAAGGCGAAACCACCGCGACCCTGGCGACTGACGCGGCCCGCAAGGCAATTGCGGCGGCGGGTTTGGAGCCATCGGACATTGATCTGATCATTCTGGCTACCGCAACGCCTGACCAGACCTTTCCGGCCAGCGCGACCAAGGTGCAGGCGGCGCTCGGCATTGACGATTGTGTCGCCTTTGATGTGGCGGCGGTCTGTTCGGGCTTTCTTTATGCATTGTCTGTTGCCGAAAGCATGATTCGCGCGGGATCGGCAACCAATGCGCTGGTCATCGGCGCTGAAACGTTCAGCCGGATTCTCGATTGGGACGACCGCACGACTTGTGTCCTGTTTGGTGATGGAGCAGGCGCTGCGGTGTTCGGCCCCGCCGATGACGGGCGCGGCATATTGGCAACGAAGCTTCATGCCGACGGACGATATAATGAATTGCTTTATGTCGATGGTGGTCCATCGACGACGGGCACTGTCGGCAAGCTGCGTATGCGCGGGCAAGAGGTGTTCCGCCATGCCGTTGGCAAGCTGGCCGCTGTTCTGACCGAAGTGCTGGAACTGGCGGGCATGACAGCCAAGGACATCGACTGGGTGGTGCCACACCAGGCCAATGCCCGCATATTGGATGCGACCGCGCGAAAGCTGGGGCTGGCGCCCGGGAAGGTCGTGGTGACCGTCGATCAGCACGCCAATACATCGGCGGCATCGGTACCGCTGGCGCTCGACGTGGCCATTAGCGATGGCCGTATCAAGCCGGGCGATATTGTCGTGCTGGAGGCGATGGGCGGGGGCTTTACCTGGGGCGCATCGGTTTTACGGTACTGAGGCGGACGAACACCTCCGGTATTTCAGAGTCCCTAAATGGGACTGTCGGCTAAGCAATTGTAATGATTGTAATGGCCTGTTGCAAATTCCTTGAGTTTGTCACATATTTTCACAGGGCAATTTAAAAAGCTGGTGTCCGAAGCCAGGTTGCAAATTGGTGGGGAAAAACATGTCATCTCAATCAACATTGACGCGCGCTGATTTGGCCGAAACGCTGAATCGTCAAATTGGTCTGTCGCGGGCTGAATCCGCCCAAATGGTGGAATCGATCCTCAATCATATGAGCGATGCGTTGGCGGTTGGCGAAAATGTGAAAATTTCCGGCTTTGGCACTTTCGTGCTGCGTGACAAATCGCAACGGATCGGGCGCAATCCAAAGACCGGCGTTGAAGTGCCGATCGAACCGCGCCGCGTTCTGACATTCCGTGCGTCGCAGTCTATGCGCGACCGGATTGCCGACGCGAGCTGACGCTTGACCGCGCCGGGAGTTGACGCGCCGCCATCCAATGGTGCAGCGTAGGCCATGACCAAGGCCGACGGAGCATTCCTGACCATCAGTGAGCTGGCGAATGAATTGAATTTGCCGCAACATATCCTGCGCTATTGGGAAAGCCGCTTTCCCGAACTCAAGCCGTTGCAACGATCGGGCAACCGCCGCTATTACCGGCCCGCCGACGTCGCTTTGGCCCGGCGCATCCACCATTTGCTCAATGTAGAAGGCTTTACGGTAAAGGGTGCGCGCAAGGCGCTGATCGATGGCGATGCTTCACCCTCTCTACAGGCGCCGAGTAAAAATCCGTTAAAAAGCGCAGCGCCGAACGGCAGCGCCCGCAATGCCGCCGACCTGTTACCCGAGCTGGAACATATCCGCGCCCGTTTGACTCAGGCATTGTCGGGGTCGCAATAAGGCCGTGTCGCACATTGTGGACTCGCTTATTCAGATCGGCACGCTACCTTGCCAGTACAATAACTAGGAGGATGCTATGATCGTGATGTTCATTGGATTGGACAGGGTTGAAACGGCGGTTAATGCTTCTCAGGTCACTTTTGTTTCTTGCGCCACGGATGGCACCCGTATTCGTTTTGGGGAAGGGCGAAGTGTGACGGTCACGGAACCTATCGCGGAAGTCGTCGAAACGCTGAACAGGTCGTTACGGCCTCACGAATAAACATCTGTGTTGGCGGCCTGCCCAACCCAGGTCATTTCAATCGCACCAGCATTTCGTCCAGCGCGGACAGGAAACAGGATCGATCCGCCTTGGTGAAGGGGGGCGGACCGCCAACAGACTCTCCCCCCGCGCGCAAGTCGGCCATGATGGCACGGATGGCGACGGCGTTGCCGATCGAGTTCATGGTGAATGGCTTGCCATTTGGCGCAATGACTGCAGCCTGACTTTTCAGGCAACGATCGGCGAGCAATATGTCGGCGGTAACGACCACTGTTCCAGGGCCAGCCCGTTCGGCGATCCAGTCGTCAGCCGCATCGAAAGCCGTGCCCACCACCATGCGGGCGATCAGCGGATGGACCGGCACTCTGATCGGGCTATTGCTGACGATTGTAACCAGCACCTCGCGCCGGAAGGCAACCTTGTATATTTCTTCCTTTACCGGGCAGGCATCGGCATCGACCAGGATCATAACCATGGGATCGCGTATCGCATGAGACGGGTGGCCGCGATGGAATTTTTCAATTTTCCTTCAATTCAGGCATGATCCCGCAACACGCGAATGGTTTGCTGAGGCCGTTCAGGAACCCAGTTTATTACGGGTTCCGGCCTTTTGATTGCAAATAGCGGCGCATCTGGCGCGTCAATATCGGCGTTGCGGATTTCCAATGTCAGTGGAGCGGTCGTTTCTATCATAAAGACCGGTGCCGCCATAATGGTGCGGATCTCCGATCCCGTCCGCTCCGCGTATCAACATGGAACCCTATGAATCAGACATCACACCATTTGGGTATCCTGAATGTCGATCCGGCCTAGTTAAAACCAGAGTGCGGTGATGCCAACCCATGCATTTGGCGTACCCCGGCGCAGGCCGGGGTCCAGGGTCAAGCAGAACTGCGCTTG
>JAENVZ010000219.1 GCA_016650315.1 Alphaproteobacteria bacterium
ATTGGTGATCCCCAAAGGGACTTATGTAAGTTGGGACGATTTCTCGCGCCATGCGGGCGAGGCGGAAATTGCTGGTTTCGTCAGGGCAGTGGGGCTGATCGCGCGGGAGGCGGGACTGGTGGAAAGCGGATACCGGCTGCTCGCCAATGCCGGCCCTGACAGCCATCAGGAAGTGCCGCATCTGCACGTTCACATTTTTGCCGGACGGCCGCTGGGACCCATGTTGGCACGATAATTCGTCTTAAATCTGTTGCGCCAGCTTGTAATATACTTGCGCGACGTGATTTTGACGATAGTCTCTGCCTCGATAGAGGAAGGCGCGCCTTGCCGGCGCGTCCGATAACAAAGAGATTTTTGCATGATCTTTGGCCGCATAAAGTCGCTCGACGCCATTCTCGCCACCGCCGAGAAAAAGTCGTTGCCCCGCTCTCTTGGCGCGTTTCAACTCACCATGCTGGGCGTTGGCGCGGTTATCGGCACCGGCATTTTCGTGTTGACTGCGGAAGCTGCGCAGAAGGCCGGACCGGGCATGATGCTGTCCTTTGTCATTGCTGGTTTTGTCTGTGCCGTGGCGGCACTATGTTACGCCGAAATGGCGGCAATGGTGCCGGTTTCGGGATCGGCCTATACCTATACTTATGCCGTCATGGGCGAATTGCTCGCTTGGATGGTCGGATGGGCATTGATCCTGGAATATGCGGTGGCCGCAGGCGCGGTTTCGGTCGGCTGGTCCGGTTATGTTGTAGGCCTTGTCGAAAACGCCTTTCACATAGATATTCCCAATACGCTGGTGCGCGGGCCGTTTGACGGCGGCTTCGTCAATCTGCCCGCCATGGGGATTGCGGGTCTGGTCACATGGCTGCTGGTCATCGGAACGCGTGAAAGCGCCGCGGTCAATGCGGTGCTGGTTACCATCAAGGTGGCTGCGTTGACGCTGTTCGTCATTCTCGCACTGCCGGTCATTAACATGGACAATTTCACGCCCTTTTCACCGCTTGGTTTTGGCGGCGTTTCAGCAGCGGCGGCCTCCATTTTCTTCGCCTATGTCGGCTTCGATGCGGTGTCGACGGCAGCAGAGGAAACGAAAAATCCTCAGCGGAACATGCCCATCGGCCTGATCGGTTCGCTCGCTATCTGCACCATATTCTACATTCTGGTCGCGGCTGGCGTGATCGGCAGCGTCGGCGCGCAGCCAGTCGCAGGCCCCAGTGGTGAAGCGCTCAATCCCGGCAGCACCGAACTCGTGCAGGCTTGCAGCGCCATCCACGAAGCCGCCGTTGTCTGTTCGAAGGAAGCGCTTGCGTGGACAATGCGCGAAATTGGCTGGAAACAGGTCGGCAACCTTATCGGCCTTGCCGCTGGCCTTGCTCTGCCTTCGGTCATCCTGATGATGATGTTTGGCCAGACACGCATTTTCTTCGTGATGAGCCGTGACGGACTGCTGCCCGAAGTCTTTTCGAAAGTGCATCCGAAATTTCACACGCCATATGTCATCACCATACTGACCGGCATTTTCGTGGCGCTCTTTGCGGCGTTCTTCCCGGTCGGCAAGCTCGCCGACATTTCCAATTCGGGTACGCTTTTCGCCTTTGCGGCTGTAGCGATTGCGGTTTTTGTACTGCGCCGAACCGATCCGGGCCGCAAACGCCCCTTCCGCACGCCGGGCCTGTATTTCACCGCGCCCATCGCAGTTGCAGGCTGCATCTATCTGTTCTTCAGCCTCTCGGACGATACCAAGCTGTTGTTTGTCGGATGGGCGGCAATCGGTTTGATCGTCTATTTCCTCTACAGCTATCGCAAGAGTCACGTCGGACGTGGCCTCGTTGAAATGCATGAGGAAGACGTTGATATTCCGCCGCAGCCGGTGCCGCCGCTGCCGGGCGCACCAACGCCGGGTGGACAGGACGCCTGAGCCAAACCGGATTGGCGTTACTCGCCCACCCAGCTTGCCACCTGGGCCGCTACGTCGTTGGCGGCGTCATTTAGGGCTTCGCCTACTCGCATGGCCTTGATCGCGCTGACCGGCCGACTTGCTGAAAATCGCTTTTTCATGATAGTCGTGCCATCGACTCCCCGTTGGGTCGCATCATACGTCACCACCGCTTCGAGCGTCCGGGCATCGATGCCAAAGCGCAGCAATTCGCCTGTCAATTGGGTACTCGAATCGCCCGAGAACTGACGAGGGTCCAGGAGTACGCGATTGGTCTTTGCCGCGATGGTTTCCGACAAGAGCCGCTGGAACAGCCGACCGGGCTGATCTACCCACAGGGCGTCCTTCACATAGGCAACCGATGTATCATCGACCTGTACGGGTACGCGGTTGGTTTCCAGCATCTGCGGCGTTTCGGGAACGGCCACGACCAGGCTGCGGCCGGTAGCGGTCGAACGGGCGGCTCCGGCTTCCAGGCTGCTCTGCGCCGTCAAAGAAAGAAGCCGTTCAGGCACTTTCGCACCAAAGCTGACACAGGCCGATAAAGGTGCCGCAAGCAGCAGGGGCAGGAGCATTTTGCGCATGAGCAATCTCATTTTCCCTTATAATCTGGCAATTTCGGCGAACCTAACAATGAACCCGCACCTTGCTGGTTCAGCTTTTCGGTGACGGCGCTGAGCGATTTCGACATGGTGCGAAGGTCGCGGACCAGAAGATCGACCTCCGGCATGGTTCTGGTAGAAAAAGTATGAAGACCGGGCCGTGCTTCGCTGAGCGCCGCATCGAGATTTTCCATGCTGCTCTGGGCGGCCTTCACGGTTTTTTGCAGATCGGCCATCAGCGGCCGACCATGCTGGTCCAGCAGGTCGTTGGTCGTGCCGGCAAGCTTGCCAATCTGTTCGGCGGCATTGCCTGCCTGTTCAATAGCAATTCGCGTCTGCGCCAGTGTCGCGGCAATATCCGGCGCGCGATCGGCAAGCGATCCCGTAAGCTTTTCCATATTGACCAATATGGATGCGATGCTCGCCTGATTGCGGTCGGACAGCAATTCGGTCAGCCGCTCGGTCAGGGTCGATAGCCGTTCTAGCAGTAGCGGCGCATTATTGAGCAACTCGCCGAGCGCTCCCGGCTTGGTCGGAATGACGGGCACGCCATCAGGACATTCGGATTTGATGTTCGTACTGGGACAGGCGATCGGGGGCGCGCCCTTTACCGCGCCATCCAGTTGAATTTCGGATACGCCGGTAAAGCCGATGCCTTGAATGGTTGCAGACGTGCCTTGCAAAATAGGAACGCCCTCCTTGACCGAGATGCGGACGCGAACAAAGCTCGGATCATTTTTCCAGAGTTCGATTTCTTTCACCTGCCCGGATGGCACGCCCGAAAAGCTGACGCCCGACCCTTTGGCGAGGCCATTGACGGACTGCCCGAAATAAATGTCGTACAGTTGCTCGTCGCCACTCGCCAATCGCGAAAACCAGAAGGCCCCGATAATCACCGCCGCCAACAGGGCCAGCACGACGCTGCCCACCAATATGTGGTTGGATCTTGTTTCCATCAGTCCCTACCGCCTTTGGGCTGCTTATGACCGGCGTTGCCGCCCCCGTCTACTGCCTGCGCACCGGCATCATGCGCGTTGAACGCTGCCTTCGCCGCACGGCTGCGCGGGCCGTTGAAATATTCCTGAATCCAGGGATGATCGGTCGCCAACAGTTCCTCGATCGTTCCCACTGCAATTACACGTTTGTCCGCGATGACCGCCACCCGGTCGCAAATGGCGTACAGCGTGTCGAGGTCATGGGTGATGAGGAATACGGTCAGGCCCAGCGTTTGTTGCAGTCGCCGTGTCTGGCTGTCGAAGGCAGCGGCGCCAATGGGATCCAGCCCCGCCGTCGGCTCGTCGAGGAAGAGGAGGTCAGGATCAAGCGCCAGCGCCCGGGCAAGGCCGGCGCGCTTTTTCATGCCACCGGACAGTTCCGCCGGGAATTTGGGACCGGCTTCGGCGGGAAGGCCGGCCATCCGTATCTTGTAGGCGGCGATTTCCTCACGGAATTGAGGATCAAGCCCCGGATAATATTCCCGCAGCGGCACTTCGATATTTTCTGCGACCGTCAGCGTCGAAAACAATGCCCCGCCCTGAAACAAGACGCCCCAGCGTTTGCGGATGGCGATGGCTTCATCATCGGCGCGGCCGATCATCGGTTCGCCGAACACATTGATTTCACCCTTGTCTGGAATCTGCAGGCCAATAATCGCGCGCATCAGAACCGATTTACCGGTGCCGGACCCCCCGACCACGCCCAGAATCTCACCGCGCCGCACGTCCAGATCCAGATCCTCGTGCACGACCTGATCGCCAAAGCTGATGCGCAGGTCGCGCACGCTAATGGCGATTTCGCCATCGCTCGCCGCCTGTTCGACGCGCTGTTCAGCCGCCGCTGCCAGTTCGTCCTCCGTCATATCCAATCGATCCAAGTGAAGAAAACCGCGAAAATGGCATCGAGTACGATCACCAGGAAAATCGCCTGCACGACCGCCGCAGTGGTGCGCAGGCCGACTTCTTCGGCACTGCCTTTGACCTGCATACCTTGAAAGCAGCCGGAAATGGCAATGATCATGCCGAATACGGGCGCCTTGACCAGCCCGACATAGATGTCGGTGATCGGCACCACCTCACGCAACCTCTGAATGAAGGTGATGGGAGGAATATCGAGCGCAATCGCGCAGAGAAAGCCGCCGCCGATGATCGTGATGATGGACGCATAGAAACCGAGCAGCGGCATCATCACCACCGCCGCGAGCACGCGGGGCACGACCAGCGCTTCCATGGGCGATACGCCAATGGTGCGCATGGCGTCGATTTCTTCGGTCAGCTTCATGGTGCCAAGCTGCGCGGCAAAAGCGGAGCCGGACCGTCCCGCCACCATGATCGCGGTCATCAGCACGCCAAGCTCGCGAAACGTGATCCGGCCGACCAGGTTGATGGTCAGCACCTCCGCGCCAAACTGGCGAAGCTGGACCGATCCCTGTTGTGCTATGACAATGCCGATGAGGAAGCTCATCAGTCCGATAATGCCGAGTGCCGACACGCCGACCACCTCGAACCGCTGGACGACCGCGTTGATGCGGAAACGCTTGGGGTGACGCATCACATTCCAGAACGCGATGAGCGTACCACCGAAAAAACCGAGCATGCCAAGCATGGTTGCGCCCGCGACCGTTGTCGCCGCGCCAATTTCACCAAGTACTCGTTGCAAGGGAGGGATATAGGGCGGATGAAGGTCAACGGACTGGCCGGCCTTGCTGACTTCGTCGATCAGCCTTTGCGTGTCGGCATTGGCACCTTCGATTAGTGCATCATGATCGCGCGCCGTGCGATGGATCAACCAGGCGCCAATCGTATCGGCATGTTCAATAGCGCTTACGTCAATTACGGCGATGTCGCCTTCCAGCGCTGCCAGCCGATTGGGCAGGTTATCCAGATGGGCGATAGACAGGCTGCCGGTCAGCCGGATGATCCGGCCGCCGTCCGTTTCGTCTTCATAATAATCCGCCCTGTTCGTCATTTGCGGTGGACAGTGGGATATTATCGATGGCACGGCAAGTGCAAAGCGGCGGTTACCTGCTTGGGAATCCAGAATGAAACAGGCCAGAATGAAACAGAAAGGTGCGAGCTGAGTTCATGAACAGGATCGCCATCTATGACATGGACCGCACCATCACCATTTCGGGAACCTATACGCCGTTCCTGCTGCATGTCAGTGCGCGGATGGCGCCCTGGCGGCTGGTGCTGACGATCCTCATACCCTTTGTCATGCTCGCCTATGTGCTGCGCCTGATTCCGCGCGCGCGGCTGAAGGAAATCAATCAGACATTGATGATCGGGCATAATGTCAGGCGAACGAAGTTGCAGCCACATATTGAAAGCTATGCTGACAAGGTGATGGCGAAGAATGTCCGCAAAGGCGCATTGGATCGAATCGCGCGGGATCGGGCGGAGGGATACCGGCTCGTCCTCGCAACTGCATCCTACCGGCTATATGTGGAGGCGATTGCGGCGCGGCTGGGTTTTGACGGGGTCATTGCCACCGATCACCTCAATCAGGATCTCGATTATGTTCGGGCGCGGATTGCAGGTGAGAACTGTTATGATATAGCCAAGTTGCGGATGATCAAGGACTGGATGGCAAGCGAGGGCATTGTGCGCGCCGACAGCCATATACGCGCCTACTCCGATCATGTGTCGGACGCGCCGATGCTGGAATTTTCTGATGAAGCCTATGCCGCTAACCCGCATCCACCGCTTGCAAGACTGGCATTGGAACGTGGCTGGCCGAGATTCGACTGGGCGTGAGACGATTTTGACTGGAAGTTTGAGCCTGCACCCGTCATATGCGCTGCAATGCAGCATGATCGGGAAATGACTGTAAGCGAAACGAGTGGGAAAGATTTTCCACTGGGATTTCCCGAATTCATCGCTTTGGTCGCAGCGCTAATGGCATTGAACGCGCTTTCGATCGATCCGATGTTGCCCGCTCTTCCAGCGATCGGCAAGGCATTGGGCATCGTTGAAGATAACCAGCGCCAATGGATTGTCAGCACCTATTTCGCCGGGCTGGGCATTGGGTCGCTCTTTTATGGGTCATTGTCCGACAATTTCGGGCGCAAGCCCGTGCTGCTCGTCAGTTTGACATTTTACCTGTTGGCCAGTTTGTTTTGCGCGCTGGCACAGGATCTCACCGTGATGCTTGTTGGTCGCGCCGCGCAAGGGTTTTTTGCCGCCGCGACGCGTGTTGTCGCCATCAGCATCGTGCGCGACCGCTTTGTCGGCGACCGCATGGCAAGCATCATGTCGATGGTTTTCATCATTTTCATGATCGTGCCAATTCTGGCGCCAACTTTCGGTCAGCTCATCCTGTATGTTGCAGACTGGCGCTGGATTTTCGCCGCGTTGTTGGTGATCGGCGCAATCATCATGGCATGGACTGCACTGCGGTTGCCTGAAACGCTCACGCCGCAAAACCAGGTACATATCAACCTTGGCGACATAACCACGACTTTCTGGAATATCGTCACCAACCGCACGGCTTTTGGCTATATGGTGGCGACCGGCATCGCCATGGGCGCCATGATCGGCTTCATTACCTCGGCACAGCAGATATTTTTCGACACTTTCCATCTGCCTGACGAGTTCCCATACGCTTTTGCGGGAATTGCAGGCTTCATGGCGCTTGGCAGCTTTTGCAACAGCCGTCTTGTCGAACGTATTGGCGCGCGACGCATCAGCCAGGGATCGCTTATGCTTTTCATTGCACTGTCGGCTGTTCATGCAGCTATTGCCCTGTCGGGCATAGAGAATGTCTGGAGCTTTGTTGTCATTCAGGCGCTGACAATGTTATGTTTCGCGTTCACCGGTTCCAATTTCGGTGCGATTTCGATGGAATCATTTGCGCGTGGAGCAGGGGCGGCGTCATCGTTTCAGGCGTGCCTTACCACCCTTATTTCGGCCACCATCGGCACGTTTATCGGGGCGCAGTTCAACGGTACGACAGCGCCTCTGGCGCTTGGCTTCCTGTCCTGCGGTTTGCTTTCATTGCTGTGCGTGTTCTGGGCGGAACGGGGCAGGTTGTTTACTCGCCCCAACACCCCCAAAATCCCGCAGCCCTTCCGATAATTATCCCAGGCTTTTGCTGACCTGTTCGGTTACATCCTTTGACAGTCCCGGTACGGCAAGGATTCGCTGAAGCTCAGTTTGCATCGCAGTTCCACGCTGTTTGCCAAAGCGACGCCACCGCCCAAGCGATGGGACAAGGCGGGCCGCAGTCTGTGGATTCAATGCATCGAGCGCGATAATCGCATCGGCCAGCAGCGTATAACCTTTGCCCGAATGATGGTGGAAACCAAATTGGTTTGCGGCAAAAGCACCATAGAGCGCACGGGCGCGATTGGGATTGGTCAGCGTGAAGTCCCTGTGCGCGGCAAGTTCTGTGACCTGTTCCACTGTGTCCTCACGCGCGGCGAGGGCCTGCGTCTGGAACCATTTGTCGAGCACCAGTGCATTGTCACGATAGCGGTTGTAGAAAATGTCGAGCGCGGCGACCCGTTCGCTGCTTGATCCATTGGCAAGGACGGACAGCGCACCTTGCTGCTCCGTCATGTTGTCGGCCTGTTCGAACTGAGTGAAGGCAAGTTTGGCCGCATCGACCGTATCAGTCGCGTTGATATAGGCCAACGCTGTGTTACGCAGTCGCCGTGCGCCCTTGGCCGCAGGGGAGAGCGAAAAACCGTTGGCGCTGGTGCGGGCGTGGACGTCGCGCCATTCCTTTTCCAGCCGCCGTGCAATCTTTCCACGCAATTTTTCGCGCACGGCATGAATGGTATCCGGATCGACAATATTCATCTGGTCACCCAGATAGCTTTCACTGGGCAGCGTGACCGCGTCGGCGATAAAGGCGTTATCCAGCCCCGGATCGGTCAGCGTGCGGCGGATGGCTTCAATAACCGGCGTATCGTCGGCAGTGCCGCCCGCGATGTTGGCCATAAGCACATTGACCATCAGTTGCTGCATCGCTTCGTATCGGGCGAACGGATCATCATCATGGGCCGACAGAAAAGCCAGGTCCTTCTGGCTGCGGTTGGTGTCGACGATAACGGGCGCAGAAAAACTGCGGTTGATCGAAAGGACCGGCGGAGCGGGAAAGCCATCAAAATCGAATTGCTGCTTTTCCTTCGTCAGCACCAGCAATGTATCGCCCTGATGCGCGCCTGTCGTTGAATCGAACAGGGCGACGCGCAAGGGAATGGTCATAGGTTTCTTGTTGGCCTGACCGGGCGTTGGCGGAACATTTTGTTCCAGCGACAGCGTTGCCCGACCGGTTGTGACGTCATGGGACAACAACGCCTTGACGCGCGGCGTACCAGCCTGCTCATACCACAGGCGGAATTGCGAAAGGTCGATACCGCCGCCATCCTCCATCGCACGGACGAAATCCTCGCAGGTCACGGCCTGACCATCATGGCGATCGAAATAGAGGTCGGCACCTTTACGGAAGCGCTCCGTCCCCAGCATCAGCGCCATCATGCGGATAAGCTCTGCACCCTTGTTGTAAATGGTCGCGGTATAGAAATTGGAGATTTCCATGTAGGATTCAGGGCGCACCGGATGGGCAAGCGGACCGCTATCCTCTGGAAACTGTGCCGCGCGAAGCACGCGGACGTCCTCAATACGCTTGACCGCGGCTGAACCCATCTCGGCGGAAAATTGCTGGTCCCGGAAGACCGTGAAGCCTTCCTTCAGCGACAATTGGAACCAGTCGCGGCAGGTGACGCGATTGCCCGACCAGTTGTGAAAATATTCGTGCGCGACCACGCCTTCGACCGCGTCATAATCCGCATCGGTTGCGGTTTCGGGGTCGGCCAGGATGTAACGCGAATTGAAGATGTTAAGGCCCTTGTTCTCCATCGCGCCGAAATTGAAATCGGACACGGCGACGATGTTGAACACGTCCAGGTCATATTCGCGGCCATAGGTTTTTTCATCCCACGCCATGCTGTTTTTGAGCGCGGTCATGGCGTGGCCCGTCCGTGGCAGATCCTCCTCACGGACCCAGATGCCCAGCGCGACCTTACGTCCCGACATGGTCGTGAAGCTGTCGGCATTGACCTGCAAATCGCCTGCCACCATGGCAAACAGGTAACAGGGTTTGGGATGGGGATCGGTCCACCTGACCCAGTGTCGGCCGCCTGCCAGATCGCCGCTGGCCACCGGATCGCCATTGGCAAGCAGCACGGGACAGGTTTTCCGGTCGGCTTCCATGCGCACGCTATAGCTGCTCAATATGTCGGGCCGGTCGGGGAAGAAGGTAATGCGACG
>JAENVZ010000220.1 GCA_016650315.1 Alphaproteobacteria bacterium
CGACCAGCACCGGCACGCCATAACCGCCGTCGCGGAACTGGATCGCGGCGCGCAACACCACTTCTTCCTCCGCTTCGGCAAAGACCACCCGCTTGGGTTCCGCCCGCGCACTGTCATAGGCAAGGGTGAGCGCCGAGGTGGTGGGGTTGAGGCGAGCCCTCAGGCTTTGGCGATAGGCCGCCATGTCCTTGATCGGCTTCTGCGCAACACCGCTGTCCATCGCGGCTTGCGCCACGGCAGCCGGCACGATTTCCATCAGGCGCGGGTCGAAAGGCGAGGGAATGATGTATTCCGGCCCAAATGTGTGCAACAGGCCGCCATAAGCGCTTGCCACTTCTTCGGGCACCTGCTGGCGAGCGAGATCGGCGATTGCCTGCGCCGCTGCGATCTTCATATCCTCGTTGATCGTTGTTGCACGCACATCGAGCGCACCACGAAAAATGAAGGGGAAGCACAGCACATTGTTGACCTGATTGGGATAGTCCGACCGTCCCGTCGCAATGATCGCGTCGGGGCGCGCCGCTTTTGCATCAGGCGGGGAGATTTCCGGGTCGGGATTGGCCATGGCGAAAATGATCGGCTTTGGCGCCATGTCCTTCACCATTTCAGGCTTCAACGCACCAGCCGCAGACAAACCAAGGAAGATGTCGGCCCCTTTCAGCGCCTCCTCCAGTGTCCGGGCCTCGGTCCGCGCGGCATGGGCGGATTTCCACTGGTCCATACCCTCGGTCCGGCCCTGATAGATGACGCCCTTGCGATCGCACATGATGACATGATCGGGGCGAACCCCCAGCGCCTTGATAAGTTCGGTGCAGGCAATCGCCGCCGCGCCCGCGCCATTGACGACCAGACGAACGTCGGCAAGGTCGCGCCCGGTCAGATAGCAGGCATTGATGATGCCCGCCGCGCTGATGATCGCCGTTCCATGTTGATCGTCATGGAAGACGGGAATGTTCATCTGCTCGCGCAACGTCTGTTCGATGACGAAGCATTCAGGCGCCTTGATATCTTCCAGATTGATGCCGCCAAAGGTCGGCTCCATCAATTCCACCGCATTGACGAAGGCATCGACATCCTCGGTCTTGAGTTCAATATCGATGGAATCGACATCGGCGAAGCGCTTGAACAGCACCGCCTTGCCCTCCATCACGGGCTTGGACGCCAGCGCGCCCAGATTGCCAAGGCCAAGAATGGCGGTCCCGTTGGAAATGACCGCGACCAGATTGCCCTTGGCGGTATAGTCATAAGCAGTGCTGGGATCTTCCGCGATGGCACGGACGGGAACAGCAACACCGGGCGAATAAGCAAGACTTAAATCCCGTTGGGTCGCCATCGGCTTCGACGCAACGATCTCGATCTTCCCAGGCCGTCCGTGAGAATGGAATAGCAGCGCCTCGCGCTCGGAAAATTCGACATTGGACTTATCACTCATTCAGAAATCCCTATAGTACATCAACCGGCTGCACGATCTTTCTGAATGCCGTAAGAGCGAATCGCCATCAGGACAAGGTGACGCTACGAATTTCTACCCTCTTTCCTGTCCATGGCTCCTCGGCTATCGCCGTGGCCGATGAACAAAGTTGCATCCTCTGAAAAACCGCCAAAGCCATCTGGCCTCGTCACGCCCATGATGGTGCAATATTTCGAATTGAAGGCAGAAGCTGGAGATTGCCTGCTTTTTTACCGCATGGGTGACTTTTTCGAACTGTTTTTTGACGATGCAAAACAGGCTGCAGCAACATTGGACATCGCCCTTACCTCCCGTGGGGAACATGACGGAAAACCGATACCCATGTGCGGCGTGCCGGTCCATGCGGCGGAAAATTACCTCGCCCGTCTGATCCGCGCGGGGCACCGCGTCGCCATTGCCGAACAGATCGAAAGCCCTGCTCAGGCCAAGGCACGGGGTGGCAAGGCGCTCGTCAACCGTGCCATCGTGCGGTATGTGACAGCGGGAACGCTGACCGAGGACAGCCTGCTCGATGCACGCAGCGACAATATGCTGGTGGCGATTGGCGGCGTCGGTGGACGGATGGCGTTGGCCGCCGCCGACATTTCGACGGGGCGGTTTGAAGCGCTTTGTGTCGAGGAACAGAATCTGCAAGCCGAACTGGCGCGGCTGTGCGCGTCGGAAATCGTAGTCGCCGATGATCTGGTGCTCGATCTGTCCGATGTCCATCCTTTCGACCGCGCCGCCTTTAACAGCAGCCGGGCAGAAACGCAGTTGAAGAAACTGTTCGGTGTCGCAACGCTTGATGGCTTCGGGCAGTTTTCCCGCGCCGAACTCGCGGCAATGGGCGGTCTCATCGCCTATCTCGATCATGCGGGCAAGGGCAAGCTCCCTTTCCTGCAACCCCCGGTGCAACGCCATGCGGCCATGCATTTGATGATCGATGCAGCAACCCGCGAAAGTCTGGAAATCGCACAGACGATGGCGGGGACGCGGGCTGGCAGTCTGCTGGGAACCATTGACCGGACCGTAACCGGCGCAGGCGCGCGATTATTGGGTGCTGATCTGTCCGCACCACTGATGAACAAACAGGCGATAGAGCAAAGGCTGGCGCTGGTTGGCTGGTTTTATGACGATAGCACAACTCGCGACTTTGTGCGTGGAGCGTTGAAAGCATTGCCCGACATTGGCCGCGCGCTGGGACGCATTGCCATCGGGCGGGGCAGCCCGCGCGACCTGGGCCAGTTGCGCGATGGCCTGAACGAAGCATGGCTATTACGCGAACGGCTGGCACGGCTGTCCGAACTGCCCGAATTACTGGCGCAATTGCTGCCCCTGCTTGATGGTCATGGCACGCTGGTCGATCAGTTCACCCGCGCATTGGTGCCAAGCCCGCCGACGGAAACAGCGCAGGGCGGCTATATTGCCGATGGCTACGACACCGCACTTGACGATCTGCGGCGAATGGCGGGCGATGGTCGGCGCGCCATTGCTGCGCTGGAGGCAAAATATCGGGAACAGACGGGCATCGCTCCCCTGAAAATCCGGCACAATGCAGTGCTGGGTTATCATGTCGAAGTACCCGCCCGTCACGGCGACGCCCTGATGGCGCAAGACAGCGGCTTCACCCATCGGCAAACACTGGCAGGGGTGGTTCGGTTCAATTCCCCCGACCTGCATGAAGAGGCGATGCGCGTGGCGCAGGCCGGGGCACATGCCCTTGCTGCCGAAGCCGCGCATCTGGAAGAACTGATCGAGGTAGCGCTGGCTCGTAAAGCCGAAATCTCCCGCGCTGCCGATGCGCTGGCGCGGATCGACGTCAGTGCGGCGCTGGCCGAACGCGCTGCCGAAGACGGCTGGTGCCGTCCTCATTTTGTGGACACACAGTGCCTCGACATACAAGGTGGCCGCCATCCGGTCGTGGAAGCGGCACTGGCAAAAGGAGGCGCGCCCTTTATCGCCAATGATTGCACGCTGGAAACGCAAAGCCGCCTCTGGCTGGTGACCGGTCCCAATATGGGCGGCAAATCCACATTCCTGCGCCAAAATGCGCTGATCATCATTCTGGCACAGGCAGGCAGTTTCGTGCCTGCCACCACTGCGCGCCTCAGCATGGTCGATCGCCTGTTCAGCCGTGTCGGTGCGTCGGACAATCTGGCACGCGGGCGATCCACCTTCATGGTCGAAATGGTCGAAACCGCTGCGATATTGTCACAGGCGAGCGAACACAGCTTCGTTATTC
>JAENVZ010000221.1 GCA_016650315.1 Alphaproteobacteria bacterium
GGATAGGGGTTAAAGCCCCCCAGGATCACGACCTTGCCCGCCATGTCCGTGCCTGCAACATGCGCATACATGCTCTTGATCTTTTGCGTATCATAAGCGGTCAGGCCAGCGAAAATCAGCACGCCAATAGCGCTGATCGCCAGATCCATCACCGTCGACTGCAAGAAAATGTTGATGATCATCGCCACCAACAGACCAACAACACCCATGATCAGGAACGTGCCGAAACCCGACAAATCCTTTTTGGTCGTATAGCCAAAGAGGCTAAGACCCGCAAAAGCCGCCGCCGTTGCAAAAAATGTCTGCGCGATCGACGTCCCGGTATAAACCAGGAAGATCGTCGACATGCTCAAACCCATGACCGTCGCAAAGCCCCAGAACAGCGCCTGCGCCGCGCCTGTTGAAAGCCGGTTGATGCCAAAACTCATCACCATCACAAACGCTAGCGGCGAAAAGATGATAAGGTATTTCATCAGGCCGGGGCCCATCATGATGTCGGCAGCCATTCCGCTGCTCGCAAACAACATCGCAACAACACCTGTCAGCAGCACGCCGCTCGACATGTAATTGTACACCGAAAGCATATGGGACCGCAGCCCCGCATCGAATGCGGCATCACGTATTCCGGTGGTTGCACCAAAACCCGTGGCTGTCGTCCGGGGGTCAGACCAGTTCGCCATCGCAAATCATCTCCATCAGTTTCTCGGCCCGTGTGCCGACTACAGTGCAATATCGTAGGATTGCTCTCCAGTTTCAAGGAAAACCGAAATGTTGCCGGTCGATTTATCCCGCGACATGGGTTAATTTCCCCTATGCATCGCCTGTTTATCGCTATTGCGCTGCCCGTTGCCATACGGACGAAACTTCTTTCGATCATGGGCGGCATAGATGGCGCGCGATGGCAAACCGACGCGCAATTGCACCTGACCCTGCGCTTCATTGGCGAGGTGGACCGGCATCAGGCACAGGATATTGCGGCGGCGCTTGGCGGGATTGGCGCGGCACCCTTTGCAATAAGATTAAGTTCCGCGGGCACCTTCGACCGGCGTGGGCGCGTCGATGCCCTCTGGGTCGGCGTAACGCCGCACGATGAACTCAAAGCCCTGCACAACAAGGTCGATCGCGCCTGCACCCTTGTCGGTGTCGCACCCGACAAGCGCGCTTATCTGCCCCACATTACGCTTGCGCGTCTCAACCGATCCTCTGGTCCCGTTGACAATTTCCTGGCTTTGCACGCGGGCTTTTCAAGCACGGAATTCACGATTGACCAGTTTGGCCTGTTCGAAAGCGAACTGGGTCGGCAGGGCGCCGTCTATCATCTGGTGGAACGCTATCGCCTCGCGTGAATCACGCCGCCCCGCTGCCCGTCAAAGCGTCCAGAAATCCTTCGACGCCCGTTGTCACATCGGCCCATGCAACCTCAAATCCTTCGTCTCCGCCAAAATAGGGATCAACAACACCGCCCCCCGCTCGACCTGGCACATAGTCTAGCAGCAGTGACAAACGCGCTGTCGCTCCGGTCGGGCGCTCCACCTCCAGATCGCGCAGATTATCAGCATCAAGCGCCAATATGTGCGTGAACCGTACGAAATCCTCGGCGGATACCTGTCTTGCCCGGTATCCGCTGATGTCGATGCCGTGCCGACGCGCCACCGCCACCGCGCGGCGATCGGGCGGCTTGCCCACATGCCAATCGCCAGTTCCAGCGGAATCGACCCCCATGTCCAGCGCGCGTGCCGCAATCGCCTGCCGCAATGCCGCTTCCGCCAATGGCGAACGGCAGATATTGCCCAGGCACACGAACAGGATATTGGCGATCATACGCATCCTGACTGCGGCATCATCCAGCCGCAAATACGCCGCAGGCAATACGCCCGCCGCTGTTGCCCGATGGATCCGTCATCAAATCATCCGGCCCGGCGTGAATGACCATCGCCGCTCCATCAGCATCCAGCAACGGATTGCTTCCTCCCGTCACACTCGCGCCAGCAATGGTGATTTCCAGGCTGCCTTGGCCATCAACGCCGATCAGCAGATTGGGCAAATCGCCCATATGCATGCCTTGGGGATTATTCCTGCCATGCGCCCGGCCCGCTGGATTCCAGTGGCCGCCTGCGCTGGCGAAATCGGGCGGCGTACAATTGCCGGTCATGTGGACGTGCACGCCATGCGATCCGGCGGGCAAGCCTTCGCCTGTGATCGTCAGCCTGATAGCGTCACCAGTATCCGCTGCCTGCACATGTCCGCGCGGCGATCCATCGGCCGCGAACAACATCGCCATCGCCGTCTGCCCACCTGCGGATTGTTCGGCATCCTTCGTCGCCATGTCGCCAGTGGCACAGGCTCCAAGCAGGATGGTGGAGGTCAACAAAATCAGGGCGTTGGGCATGTCTTGGCTCCATCATTGCACTGAACATTCACGGCATGAACGCCGACATCCGCACAATGTTGCCTGATTCAATCCTCGTGTCGAAACAATTTCGTGGAACCCTATGAAAAAAGGGGCCGGCCAATCGGCCGACCCCTCATTTCTGTAACCCAACCCGAAGGTCGGAATATTACATGCCCGAACCCGGACCGTAGGTGATTTCCACACGACGGTTCTGCAGTTCACGAACACCGTCTGCGGTTTCAACGCGCGGGGCGCTTTCACCAAAGGCCTCGGTGCTGATGA
Source organism: Alphaproteobacteria bacterium (assembly GCA_016650315.1). Taxonomy (GTDB): domain Bacteria; phylum Pseudomonadota; class Alphaproteobacteria; order Sphingomonadales; family Sphingomonadaceae; genus Rhizorhapis. The sequence continues at coordinate 2,675 of JAENVZ010000221.1, forward strand.
CGCCGTCAGGAATACCCTTCGAAGCCATGTAAGCGCGAACCGCGTCCGCACGGCGTTGTGACAAACCAACGTTGTAGGATGCCCCACCTGACTTGTCCGCGTGACCAGCCAGCATCACGTTTGCGCTGCCGCAATCGCTGTAGGCGGAAATCGCATTGTCCAGAATGGTCGCTGCGTCAGGCGTAATGTCCGACTGATCCCATTCGAAAAACACGATATACGGTCCAGGCGTGCACACCGCAGCCGCAGGCGGAGGAGGAGGAGGAGGCGGGGGAGGAGGAGGAGGTGGTGGCGGAGGAGGAGGCGGAGGAGCTTCCGGCTCACCGAAGTTGTAGGTCAGACCCGCCAAAAGGCTGTGTGAACGGAAACGGGTCGAAATATCCTCGCCCCCAAAACCGACAACATCCACATTGGAAGCGTTGAAGAACCGATATTTAAGGCTGGCATCCAACCGGCTTGTGATCGGCATACGAACGCCAGCCAGAGCCTGCCAGGCAAAACCTGTATCCGTATCATAAACGACGTCCTCGACGTTAATACGCACGCGCGCCACACCGACGCCACCGCCGACAAAGCCCTGCAGGCCGTCATCTGGACCGAAGTCCAGCAAGCCATTCAGCATGAAGCTGAGCGCAGTGGTATTATTGCCGGTCGTAAAGACGCCATCGGAGTCCGAGACATCTTTCAGGGACGCCCGACGATAGCCGACTTCGGCTTCCGCACGGAACGGACCAAAATCATAGCCGATAACGCCATCAACGTCATAACCGACTTTGCTGTCGGCTGTGGCCACGTTGGAAACGCCATCGACATCAAAGTCATAATCCTCGATAAGCACACCACCAGCGTCACCGCCGATATACCAGGAGTTGTCACGAGCGAGGGCCGGACTGGCCAATGCCGTGGAGGCGAGTGCCGCAGCTAAGGCAAGCTTCCGCATAGTAATCCCCTTTCAAAATGGTCACGTTGGACTGTAAAAACCCTCTAATCCCAAGAAAGTTTCCGTGCAAGGATTGAAATCACTATTCTGTTGCTAAATTATCACAGTTTATCCCTGATTTCTTGTCATAGATTCATAGCCTTTCAAACTCCGCCATCAATCAGTCCATGGTCCTGCAAGGCATTTAAAATTGCTGCGATTGCCGTCCGCGCTTCGCCATCCACAGTAGAACCGCCGGTTGGCGCGGCGATAGCGGCCTGCTGTTCGCCTACGACCTGAATATTTGACACATAAAAACCGTCCGGTCGGACAGCGCTTTGCACCCACCCGCTTCCATTGTAAAAATAATCCAGTCCCTCATCCAGAACTGCAACGCGCAGTCCGGCCCGTGGCGCAATGAACCGCCAACCACCCCCTGTCCAACAAGCCAATTCACCTGAATGCCCACCCCACTCCCCTGTGGGAGAACCGCCGACAATCCAGCCATCTCCCGATCCCGGTGTTGCGGGAGGATCAGAAACCACCGCGGACTGCGCCTGGGCATGGATCAGCATATCGACCAATATCAGCACTTCATTGTGCGTTATCTCTTTTTGCGCCTGCCCACTATACAGGTAGGGAAACGCAAAACGTGGCGTTGCATCATCGGACATGCGATCTTCCTTTCATTGTTTCAAAGTGCGATCGGGCATGACAGAGGCCGGCTGATCCCGCGCGCGCCGATCTGGACGACCTCCAGGGTCAAAACACTCCCGCCAGCGGCCTCGTCCGTCGCGGCCATCGCCGCGCTGTAAAGAAACATCGGTGTTGACGTTTCCACTGTCCGCACCACCGTTGACCCTGCCAATATGCGTAATCGATACCGTTCAAATTCCTCGTCAAGTGGCGCATCGATATGATCGTCCCAAGTCCAGCCTGTCCGGCTGCGCCGCACCCAGGTCACCGATCGATCACCGGCCCCGTCAAGCGCCGTCTGCAAGTGCACTGGCGAAGGTGGCCTCAGCGCATTGCCCGCAACCGTGATGTTGGCAGCGGCAGGTTCCACATCGCCGACGCCAATAGCAAGCATAGCCAAAGCGTCCCCCATCCGCACATATTGGTCCGGCACGGCTTGCCGTGAATCTATCTCGATCAACAAAAATTTCTCGCCGCTGGCATGACCATCCATCGCCCATTCCGTACCGCGCCGGCCGCGCAACAGACGGCTCAACCGATATTGCCGTGCCCCTGTTTGCTGCACCTGTCCGAACTGCAACAATTCCTCGCCGACAAGGCACAGATTGGCACCACGCAACAGCGCGTCATCGCTCACGCCCGCCAACACCATATCGTCGGCCAGCAATTCCACATCCAGCATGGCGACATCGTCGAATGACACCGCGCTGCCCGTTGCCAGCGCCGACAGGCTCGACCCCATGATCGTGGGCAGGCCGGTCTGGCCAATGCCCACCA
>JAENVZ010000222.1 GCA_016650315.1 Alphaproteobacteria bacterium
GATTTGGGGGCAGCTGGCTTTTCCTCAATGCTGAGCGCCCGCATGTTCTGGTCAAAGTCCACGACGCCATAACGTTCGGGATCAGCGACATGGTAAGCAAAAACCGTCGCGCCATTGGGTCGCGCCCGCGCCGACTGCAATGTCTCGGGCAGTCCGTGACCGAAGAAGATGTTATCGCCCAGCACAAGGCAGGATGGCCCACCTGCGACAAAATCGGCGCCGATCGTGTAGGCATGCGCCAGCCCATTGGGTTCTGCCTGGACTGCGTAGCTCAGTTCCATCCCCCATTGCGATCCATCGCCCAGCAGGTTGCGAAAATTGGCCGCATCATGCGGCGTGGTGATGATCAGCACCTCACGGATACCAGCAAGCATCAACGTCGAAAGCGGATAATAGATCATCGGCTTGTCATACACGGGCATGAGCTGCTTCGAAATCGCCATGGTAACAGGGAAAAGCCGCGTTCCGCTGCCGCCCGCCAGAATGATGCCCTTCATGATTTCGCTTCTCCCAATACGCGTTCGACGACATCCGCCATTGATATCTCCCATGCGGGTAATCTTACCCCGTAAACGCTTTCCAGCTTGCCGCAGTCGAGGCGCGAATTGGCCGGGCGCGGCGCAGGCGTTGGATATTCAGCGGTCGTAATCGCCTTGACTCTGGCAGATGGACCACCCAACCGGCCCGAAGCGGCAAAAATGGCGGTGGCGAAATCCGCCCAGTGCGTCGCGCCAGCCCCTGTCATATGGAATATCCCGCGCAAGTGAGGCGAGGGATCAGCGACAAGATTGCGCGCGACCGCAAGGATGCCATCGGCGATGTCGAGCGCGCTGGTCGGGTTGCCCCACTGATCGGCAACGACCCCGAGTTCATCCCGCCCCGCAGCAAGGCGGAGCATCGTTTTTACAAAATTATGGCCGAAGGGACTATAGACCCATGCCGTGCGCAGGATGATGCTGTTTGCACAGGCCGCCTGTACGGCGGCTTCGCCTGCCAGTTTCGAGCCGCCATAGACCCCCAGCGGGTCAGTCGGGTCGCTTTCCAGATAAGGCGCGTCCTTACGCCCATTGAATACATAGTCGGTCGACAGGTGAATGATCGGGACGCCCAGCGCACTCGCCGCCTGCGCCACAGCTCCTGCGCCTGCGACATTGACAGCATAGGCGGCATCCACCTCTTCCTCAGCCCGGTCGACCGCAGTATAGGCAGCAGCAGAGACAATGAGGTCGGGCGCTGCCGCTTCCAGCGCGGGAAAAATCCTTGCCGGATCAGCGAGATCGAGAATTGGCCGACCAATGGCAACGACTTCATCTTTCGAATCCCGTGCTCGTTTGATCAAGGACTGGACAACCTGCCCCTGCGACCCGGTAACGACGATTCTCATTCGGCGTCCGCAGCCGCTGGCGAAAGCACACCAAGGCGCTCCCCGTCATAACGCTCGCGCAAAGGCTTCCACCACCAGTCATTATCGAGATACCAGCGCACCGTCTTTTCAATACCGCTTTCAAAATTTTCAAGCGCCTGCCAGCCCAGCTCCGTCTCCAGCCTTGTCGCATCAATGGCATAGCGGGCATCATGACCGGGGCGGTCGGTGACAAATTCGATCAACTCCTCGCGCGGGCGCGCAGCGGGAACAAGGCGGTCCAGGGTTTCGCAAATCCGCCGAACGACATCAATATTGCGCCGTTCGTTACGACCGCCGACATTGTAGGTTTCCCCCACCCTGCCCTTCTCGACAATCAGATCGAGCGCACGGGCATGGTCTTCAACATAGAGCCAGTCGCGTATATTTTCGCCCTTGCCGTAAACCGGCAGTTTTCGGCCCGACAGCGCGTTCAATATGGTGAGCGGGATCAGCTTTTCGGGAAAATGATAGGGTCCGTAATTGTTCGAACAGTTGGAAACGACAACCGGCAAGCCATAGGTACGCTGCCACGCCTTGGCGAGATGATCGGACGAGGCTTTCGATGCCGAATAGGGCGAGCTGGGATCATAAGGCGTGGTTTCCTCAAACAGGCCTTCTGCTCCCAGCGATCCGTAAACCTCATCAGTCGAGACATGCAGGAAACGGAAATTGTCCTTTGCTTCCCCTGAAAGCCCGTCCCAATATCCACGCGCTGATTCCAGCAGCGTAAAGGTACCAATGACATTCGTCTGGACGAAATCGGCTGCTCCCGTAATCGAGCGATCCACATGGCTTTCAGCGGCCAGATGCATGATCCGGTCTGGACGGAATTCGGCAAAAGCCTTTTCCATCGCTGTGCGGTCGCAAATGTCGGCCTGAAGGAACTGATACCCGTTACGGCCTTCCACCAGCTTTAACGACGCCAGATTGCCCGCATAGGTCAGCTTGTCGATATTGAGGACATCATATCCCTTCTCAAGCACCAGATAGCGGACCAGCGCCGA
>JAENVZ010000223.1 GCA_016650315.1 Alphaproteobacteria bacterium
CCTATTTCTTTCCCCTGACCGAAAATGCGATTGCTTATGCCAGTCCGCAATCGGTGACGCGGAATGGCGATTGGTTGATTGTCGAAACCGACGCCGGTGGATCGCCGCCCAAGGCCTTGCGCGGGCTGATCAAGACTGGCGAGCATCGCGGCTTAATGCTCACCGCCGTGCCGGGACCGGTTCCAGAAGCCGGCATGCCCGTCACCAAAAACAAAGCGGCGACCACTGATGCGAAGCGGCCTGTCGTTGGTCCGACCGCCATCGCGGTGGCGCTGACCAGCGCGCTTTTGGGCGGGCTGTTGCTTAACATCATGCCCTGCGTATTTCCGATCTTGAGCCTCAAGGCGTTGAAACTGGTAAAGGCGGGGGGCGATGAAGCCGTGGTCCGGCGGGATGCGCTCGCCTATATGGCAGGCACGATCCTGACATGTGTGGCGCTGGGCGGGCTGTTACTTGCCTTGCGCGCGGGTGGTGTCGCGGTCGGTTGGGCCTTTCAGTTGCAGGACCCGCGGATCATCCTGCTGCTGCTCGTTCTGATTACCGCTATCGCGTTCAATTTTGCCGGACTGTTTGAACTGGGCAGCATTGATGCGGGTAGCAGCTTTGCAGAAAAGGGCGGTGCCGCAGGATCTTTCTGGACCGGCGCGCTGGCGGCCTTTGTTGCAACGCCATGCACCGGCCCGTTCATGGGGGCGGCATTGGGCGCGGCACTGGTGTTGCCCGCGCTGTTGGCGCTGGCGATTTTTGCTGGATTGGGATTTGGGCTGGCCTTGCCTTTCCTGCTGATCGCCTTCATTCCCGCCCTGCGCAAACGCCTGCCCAGGCCTGGGCCGTGGATGAAAACCCTGCGGCATATATTGGCAGTGCCGATGTTCGCTACTGCGTTGGCATTGGTCTGGCTGTTGGGGCGTCAGGCGGGCATATCGGGGATGACCATCGGTCTTGGTGTGGCGATCATTGCCGGTCTGCTGCTCTGGTGGATCGGTGCGCGACAGGCGCATGGGCGCAGAGGCGCATTTGTGCTCAGCCTTGCCGTGGTTGCGGCCATGGCGGGCGGTATCATGCTGTTATCGACAGAGAGTGGAGCGGCCATTGAACCGAAGCAGAAACGGGTCACCGGCGAACCGTTCAGTGAGGCCAGACTTGCGGCGTTGCGCGGGCAGGGGCGCCCAGTCTTCCTCTATTTCACCGCTGACTGGTGCCTAACATGCAAGGTGAATGAGGCCGCAGCCATTGATCGCGCAGAGGTGCAGGCTGTATTTGGCAAAGCCAATGTCGCAACACTGGTTGGCGACTGGACCAATGCCGACCCGGAGATCAGCCGCTTTCTGGAACGTCATGGCCGATCGGGCGTGCCGCTTTACCTTTGGTACCCATCGGGCGGTGAGGGGCAGGTGTTGCCACAGGTCCTGTCGCCGTCGTTGCTCGCAGCGCTGCCAACGAGCTGAATCATGGCAAAAAAGCGTGCCGATCAGTTGCTTGTCGATCGCGGTCTTGTCGAAAGTCGCACGCGCGCACAGGCGCTGATCCTTGCCGGTCTCGTCTATTCTGGCGATCGCAAGGTTGAAAAGGCTGGACAGCAAATGGCCGAAGATACGGCGCTTGATGTGCGTGGCCGCGACCATCCATGGGTGTCGCGCGGTGGCATAAAGCTTGCTCATGCCATTGATCATTTTGGGTGGGACGTGACCGGCGCGGTTGCCATGGACGTGGGCAGTTCCACCGGCGGCTTTACCGATGTGCTGCTGACCAAAGGTGCTGTGCGTATTTACGCAGTGGACAGCGGCACCAACCAGCTTGCCTGGAAGCTGCGGCAGGACCCACGCGTTATTGTGCATGAACAGACCAGCGCGCGGATTGTAACGGCGCAGCATATAGTCGAACCGATTGACATGATCGTTTGTGATGCCAGCTTCATCTCCTTGCGCAAGGTATTGGAAAGGCCGCTATCCTTTGCAGCGCCCGTCGCTCGTCTGATTGCGCTTATCAAGCCGCAGTTTGAGGCTGGACGAGATGAAGTCGGCAAGGGCGGGGTGATCCGCGACCCGGCAGTCCATAGCCGGGTTTGCGGCGAGGTCCGCGACTGGTTGACCGAAACAGGCTGGGACGTTGTGGATATTGTGCAAAGTCCGATTACCGGGCCAGAGGGCAATGTGGAGTTTCTGATCGCCGCCACGAAGGGCTGTTGATATGATGGCTGTGCCAGCGAGGGGCAGTGGCCCGTTCCTTACTGTTATTCGCGAGTTGCGAGGCGCACGGTTTCACCGCACAAGCGTAAGGTGGGAACTTGACGCAACCTTTCACGCGTCGGAACCTGCGAAATGATTCGAACCAAATGGGGAAAACCGGGCCGATGAACCAGATAGCGTCCAGAGGGCAGTTGCGGATGTCCTATTTGCGATGGGCGCTATTTACCGTTCCCTTGATCCTGTTTCTGGGAATCGCATCGGGCCGGGTAGCCGGTAGCGGGTATGGAAATCGCTGGTTCGCGTCGTTGGCCAAACCTGAATTGATGCCGCCGGGATGGGTGTTTGGTATCGTCTGGCCCATTCTTTACCTGCTGCTTGGCTTTGCATTAGCGATGATCCTGCACGCACGCGGCGCACACATGCGCTGGCCGGCTATTATATTGTTCGTGACTCAGCTGATTTTGAATTTCATCTGGTCGCCCTTGTTTTTTACGGCGCATCAGGTGACGAATGCATTCTATCTGATGCTTGGCATATCGGGCCTGACTGTCCTGACCATCATTTTGTTTGCCGTAGTCCGAAAGGCGGCGGCCATATTGTTATTGCCATATTTGCTCTGGCTTGGTTTCGCGGCGTATCTGACGCTTGAAATTGATCTGCTTAATCCTGCCGCTGAGACACTTGTTGCACCCGCCATGCGTACCCAGATATAGGACCCATTTTCCTTGAAGCACTATTGAGGCTGGACATGCAGACTGAAAACCGAATTTTCGACGATCTTGCCAAGCTGATCAATGGTGCTGCCGGTACGCTTGCGGGCATGGGACGAGAGGCAGAGGCCGCCACGCGCGAGCGCGCGAAGGAATGGATCGGCGGACTGGATTTTGTCAGCCGCGATGAATTCGAAGCTGTAAAGGAGATGGCTGCCAAGGCTCGCGAGGAGGCCGAGGTGCTAAAAGCACGCCTCGATGCGCTGGAAGGCAAGACTTCGCCCGGAAAACCGGTACGGAAAGCCCCATCAAAAAAGTCTGCATGAAGCGCTTTTGAGGTATTGGGTTGAAATCGATTATTCGATTTATCCACAGTTTATCCACATATTTACTCACATTGCTGGCTGCTCTCTTGCCGCAGAACTGTGCATTGGTTGCTGACCCTGCTATTGTCGGCATCTCGCAGGAAGAAAGTTGATGATGCAAAGCGACGAATTTGAAGGCGAACGCGACGAAGCGGCCCCGATCGATATGCTGGCCGCCTATTTCGAAGCGCATGGCTGGTCGTTCGAACATGTGGGGGAAGATGAAATCGTCGCCACCACCCAGGGAAGCTGGGCGCAATATGAATTGCGCGCTATCTGGCGTGAACAGGATCAGGTGCTGCAACTTCTTGCTTTGCCAGATATTCGGGTGGCCGATGAAAAACGCCCCGCCATTTATGAAACGCTGGGCCTCATCAATGAACAGCTCTGGTTGGGGCATTTCGAACTCTGGTCGAACAGCGGCCTGATCCTGTTCCGCAATGGCGCTCTGCTGGGATCGGGCGAGACGTTGAGCCTGGAGCAAGCGCAAACCCTGGTGGAAACAGCACTGGATGAATGCGAACGTTTCTATCCGGTGTTCCAGTTTGTCCTTTGGGGCGGCAAGAGTCCACAGGAAGCGATCTCGGCATCGCTTATTGAAACCCGGGGCGAGGCCTGAATAGCCGGATGGTAATGTATCGCTTTCCCGATACGCTTTTCCTTGCCGGTTGCGGCAATATGGCAGGCCCGATGCTTATGCGCTGGCTCGAATGCGGGCTCGATCCGGCACGGGTAACGGTTTGCAGGCCCAGCGCCGCACCGGTCGCCGATGGCGTGCGCGTAACGGCGCAATGGCCTGAAACCCTGCCAGACGGCACTATGATTCTGCTGGGTATGAAACCTTATCAACTTGGCGATGTTGCACAGCATGTCGCATCGATCAGTGGTGCTAATATGCGTCTCATGTCGATTCTTGCCGGTATTGGCATGGAATCCCTGCGCGCAAACTTTCCCAATTTCGACGATATTGTCCGCATCATGCCCAATACACCCGTTGGCGTAGGGCAAGGTGTGTGCGCCCTCTATGCGGATGAACGCACCAGCGCCGCTGCCCGCGATGAGGTGCAAGCATTGATGCAGCCTCTTGGCCTTGCCGAATGGATTGCGGATGAGGGGCAGTTCAACCTTGTCACGGCTCTGTCAGGCTGCGGTCCGGCTTATCTTTTTCGCTTCATTGATGCGCTCGCAGGGGCGGCGGCACGATTGGGCCTGCCTGCGGATCTGGCCGCCCGGCTGGCGCTCGCCACGGTCGGTGGAGCGTCCACGCTGGCCGTCAGGGCTGAAGTTGATCCCGGTGTACTGGCTGACCGCGTTGCCAGTCCCGGTGGGATGACGCGAGAGGGAATGAATGTTCTGGACAAGGACGAACGCTTGCTGGACCTTCTTACCGAAACACTCCGCGCCGCGCGTGATCGTGGGATGGAAATGGCGAAAGAAACATAGCCGCCAAGTCCTGGCAGTCTTTCAACCGCGTCCCTGAAGCGCTGCCACCATGCTACGGTCTTCGGGTGGGATCAGCCCCTCCAGCACGCGCCAGAACCCGGTGACCGAACCTTGTCCCGCCTGGCCATAAGCCGTGGACATCTTTTCGCGCAGTTCACGGAATAGCGCAGCTTCCAATTTCGCGCCGACATCAGTCAGGCGGAGCAGTTTTTGTCGCCGATCGCGTGTTCCTGCCCGGGTTTCAATATAGCCCCGCTCTATCAGGTCATTAAGCACCCGCCCCAGCGACTGTTTGGTGATCGCCAGTAATTTGAGCAATTCGCTGACTGTCAGGTCAGGTTGGCGCGAAATGAAATACAGCGCCCGGTGATGAGCCCGGCCAAGTCCCTGCGTCGCAAGGGTTTCGTCGATCGCCCTCGTCATGTTCGTATAGCCAAAATAGAGCAGTTCGACGCCCCGCCGGATTTCATCCTCACGTAAAAATAGAGGTGACGCATTGGGGGTTTGAACAGTCATTTTGGCCTGTATAGCCTTCGCTCATAATGGGTGGCGACTTTAATGCGCGGTAGAATGTTGCAACGCAACGCCCTTGTGGAATTTCGCCATGCCTCCAGCATGATCGAGGGACCGCAAAGTTCCGCCGCTTCAGGTCACAGAGCTGAATATTATTGATGGAAGAGGGGTAAAAACCCCTTTCCCGCAGGCGCGTCTTGAGTATAAGGGCGCCTCTTCGACCGGCCTGATTGGCCAGACGGACATGTTGGGGCGTCGCCAAGCGGTAAGGCAGCGGCTTTTGATGCCGCCATGCGCAGGTTCGAATCCTGCCGCCCCAGCCAGTTACAAAAAAACCAATAGAATCAACAAGCTAGACTGGTAGATTGGCTCATTGTGGGGACGGTTTGTGGGGAGATGTCCGGCTTTGCGTGGCCGCGCTAAAGCCTTGCCAGCAGCGTCACCTTTTTCGCAGCAAACTCGTCCTCCGTTAGCAGCCCCGAATCCCGAAGCTCTCCAAGCTTTTTCAGCTGCTCCATGGGGTCCGATTGAGAAGTGCCAGGGCTGGCCGGTGTCTGGTGACGATGCTGTTCTAGCAACTCATAGACTTGCTCAAAGGACTCCTTGGCCTCGAAGGTTTTGAAGGCCAGCTCGTCGTGAGATGTGTGCAGCCTCAGAACGCGCCAGCCCATCCGAGAGAGCGTCTCGACAGAGGTGATCTTGGGAAGGGGGATGGTCTCGAAAACCTCCCCCATTAGTCCCTTGCGGTAGAAGCAGGCCCTCTCGTTGGTGAGGATGAACTGGCCGTTGCGCTGGGTCTTGTCGCCCTTGCCCATGACGTCGCCAACCCAGCCTTCCAAGTGCGCGAGTATCTGCTCGCCGCTCTTAAGCTTGGCTGCACGGAACGCTGTCACGTGCTTGGTATCTATGCCCTTCATCAACACACTCCGATGGCGCTAAGTTATTTAACGACCTTTCGGCTTTTCCTTGGGAGGCTCCGCCGCAGGCTCTCGATCCTCTCTTGGCTTAGAGCCCGCGACGTTCTCGGGGATTTGCTGGGAACTCCACGTTTTCTTTTCGATGTCTCTGTCGTTCATCAGGCGACTCCCCTTGAGTGTGGCGCGGAAGGCGTTTCCCCACGCTGAACCGCACGACGCACCGCGTCAGGGAAGCCGCTTGCGCCGTCCACGGCGAGGTCCCAGACCTCGGAAAACTTGCCGTTTTGGACGCGATAAAGAGTGAATTCCGAGACGGTCACCCGACGACCTGTCGCCGCAATTCCCTGGAAGTCCGCCCGATGGGTGCCGGTGCCCGTGAAACGCCCCACGACGTAGTCATCGTCGGCAACGAGGTTCTGTATCTCCCAATGCCAGTCAGGAAATGCGGAGAACAGCGACGGGAATTGTGCCGCAACCGCAGCGGGATCCATAGTGACACCGTTCACTTTGATGGGCGATGTATAAAATGAGGACATTCCTTTGGAATCGTGCCCATTGCAGTGCTCATGGTAAGACAGGTAAATTGATCGGTTGTCGTCGCGCTGAGTCATTTGTTCTCGCCCCTCACTTGGTCGACCCGCGTCATCGACTCACTTTCATTGTCTGATGAATTTGGCATTCCGAGGGCCGCTATGTAAGCCGTCAATTCTGCGACGCAGTGTTGCAGATCGCGGAACGCCTTTGATCTTTGAGATGTAAGCGCATGGCCCCCCATCAGCGCCTCAAGGACGATGCGCTTGGGGCACAACCAATCCAAAGGTCTTCATGCAACCGCGAATCTGATTGGAGAGTTGGGTGACTATCTTCAACATCTTCGCTCGCGCACCGACCAGTGTACGAATGAGCATGCTGACGGTGCCCTTGATCCATACCTCGCGGTAGAAACCGACCTCGGCAAGATGCGCCAGGCCATCCGCATCATTGGCGTCGGTCTTGTTCGGCGCCATGTTCAGCGCCGCCTTGGCATGGCGTGCGTCGATGCAGATCGCTGGCACATCCAGGGCATTCAGTTCATGATAGAATCAAGCCCGCCAAAGGCCCGGTCTCGAACACCACGCGTGCCGCCGTGGGGGAGCGCTTGCGGACAACTTCGCGATCGCATCCGGATCGGAGGGGCATTTCCCACGCCAGATCCGCTTACCATCCTGTCGGATGGAAACCGCAGTCTGTTTCATCGAAACATCAAGGCCTATATATTGGGTCACGGTTGTTCTCCGTCTGATGCTGGGCCCGGTTCAGATCGTGAGCCCGTTTTCATCCTATCGGGGAACAACCACCATGCCGACACAATGGCACTCATGTGCCCGCTTTGCCGAACCCGTAGATTCCTATTTTATATCAAGGAGTTATATGGTGGACGCACTAGGGCTCGAACCTAGGACCCGCTGATTAAGAGCGCGGCTTAAG
>JAENVZ010000224.1 GCA_016650315.1 Alphaproteobacteria bacterium
CGGTCGAGGTTGCGGGCAAGAGCTATCGCGCGAAGAATATCGTCATCGCGACGGGTTCCTCGGTCACGCCGCTGCCGGGCGTAGAGGCCGATGGCAAGGTTATCGTCGATAGCACGGGCGCGCTGGCGCTGCCCAAGGTGCCGGGGCACATGGTCGTTATTGGCGGCGGGGTGATCGGGCTGGAACTGGGTTCGGTCTGGCGGCGTCTGGGCGCGAAAGTGACGGTCGTTGAATTCCTTGACCAGATACTCCCCGGCATGGACGGTGAAGTCCGCAAGGAAGCCGCCAAGCTGTTCAAGAAACAGGGTTTTGACATCAAGCTTTCCACCAAGGTGACTGGCGCGACCGTCAAGGGCGGCAAGGCGACGTTGACCGTCGAACCGGCCAAGGGCGGTGCGGCAGAAACCATTGAGGCCGATTGCGTGCTGGTGGCGATTGGCCGCAAGCCCAATATCGATGGCCTTGCACTCGACAAGGCGGGTCTTGCCGTCAATGCGCGCGGACAGATTGAAACCGATCACGACTTCGCGACCAAGGTTGCGGGCGTCTGGGCGGTCGGCGACGTCATTCCCGGCCCGATGCTCGCCCATAAGGCAGAGGATGAAGGGATTGCCGTTGCGGAAAATATCGCGGGCCTGACCGGCATTGTGAACCATGATGTGATCCCGGCGGTCGTTTATACCTATCCTGAAATCGCCAGCGTCGGTTTGACCGAAGAACAGGCGAAGGAACGCGGCGCGATCAAGGTCGGCAAATTCCCGATGATGGCGAACAGCAGAGCCAAGACCAATCGCGAGACCGACGGTTTCGTCAAGGTCATTGCCGATGCTGAAACCGACAAGGTGCTGGGCGTTCATATCATCGCGTCGGTTGCCGGCACGATGATCGCGCAGGCGGCGCAGGCGATGGAATTCGGCGCGTCGTCGGAGGACATCGCCTATACCTGTCACGCGCATCCCACGCATAATGAAGCGGTCAAGGAAGCGGCGATGGCGGTGTTGGGTAAGCCCATTCATATCTGATTGTCTTGCCCATAAAAAACCGGGGTGGAAAACCACCCCGGCCAGTCTTTCCTAAAGTCCGCTTCAGGACGCGCGATTAATCGAAAAAGTTGTAGATCACATCGACGACATAGCCGTCCCGGATGTCGATCAGCATCGCGTCATCATAATAGCGAATCCAGCGCATTGAGCCGTAAGCAGGTGGCAAGCGGTAATACCAAGGATCGTCTATCCAGTAGCTGCGGCTATAGAGCGGTCCGCCCAGATAGATGCCGATGGAAAAGCGGCTATACCCATGGTTCCATCCGCGCGGCGCATAATAACGTCCCGACCGGTAGATATGCCTGTTTGTCTGACGATAGTTGCGCCAGTCATAGCGGCGATCGTTGCGCCAGTTGTTATTCCAGCGGCGCTGGTCGGACCAGCGGTTTTCGACATGGCCCTGGCGGTTATCGCGTCGATCCCCGCCGCGCCATTCGCGCCGGTCGTCGCGGCGTTCGACGTGCCTTTCGACGCGTGTGTCACGCCGATCATCGCGCCGTTCGACGCGTGAGTCATTGCGATTGTCATGCCGCGCTTCGCTCCAGTTGCGCTGGTTATCGCCACGCTCCCTACGGTTATCCTGACGTTCTTCCCGCTGCGCGCTACGATCGCCACGCTGGCTGTTGCGGTCGCCATGGGTCATGGTGGCGCGCTGGTTGTCGTGGCGTCCCTGGCGTTGCTCCCCACGATTGTCACGGCGGTCGTTGCGATCCACACCAGCCGCGGTGGCGCGTGGGTTGTCGCGTTGTTTGCTGCGATCGTCTTGATCCGTGCTATCCTTCTGATCGCTGCGATCCCATCGCGGTTGCGCAGCTATGGCCGAAATGGGCGTAAAGGCCGTGGCGGCCATTAATCCCGCCAATATGAAATGTCTCATCTCAAGTCCTCCAAAGGGGCCTCTGGCCCACTGTGGAAACAGGGTTACGCCTTTGTAAATGAGTCGTTCCTGAATTGCTTAGTCAGCATTAAGCAAGAATTCCCTATTGGCCGTCAGGTGGCGATAGCGCGGGTACGGCCCTTGCCGCGTCCTCGGGTGCGATGCCGGATGGCGGGGCGGCGGCAATGCTTTCTTCCCGCCGCATGATCCGGCCCGCACGCTTGACTGCCTCCCGGATGCGGGGATAGGTGCCGCAGCGGCAGATATTGGTGATCGCTCCGTCAATATCCGCATCGGTGGGATTGGGGTTTTTCTTTAATAGCACGGCTGCGGCCATGATCATGCCGGGCTGGCAAAAGCCGCATTGCGGTACATTTTCGGCGGCCCATGCCTGTTGCACCGGATGGCTGCGGTCGGGTGAAAGCGCCTCGATCGTGGTGACGAAGCGGCCTTCGACCGTAGCGATGCTGATAAGGCAACTGCGGACCGCCTCGCCATCTATTTCAACCGTGCATGCGCCGCAATCGCCGGTCCCGCAGCCATATTTGGCACCCGTCAGGTTCGATGCATCGCGCAGCGCCCAGAGTAGCGGGGTGTCGGGGTCCATACGATACTGAATGGGTCGGTCGTTGACGGTGAATTTGGTCATGCGGTTTCGTAAACTATCTGTTCGCGGAATGGGAGAGGGAAGCGTTCCCGCATCCAGGTCCTATTCGCGCCAGCTTTTATCCTTGCGATCCACCAGGCGGACCATGGCGTTGAAATCCGCCACGCCCGCCCCACCAGACGCCTGCACCTTGGCAAGGTCGCGCTGATGCACCGCTATGACTTCGGGGGACAGTTCGATGGCCGTACCCGCCGCCATGGCCGCCAACTGGATCTCGCAGGCCCGCTGAAGAGCCCAGTGTTTCAGAAATGCTTCGGGCAGGGTTGTGCCCATCACCAATATGCCGTGATTGCGCAACAGCATGACACGCTTGTCACCCAGATGTTCGATAAGGCGAACGCCCTCTTCGGCACGGACCGTCACGCCTTCGAAATCATGATAGGCGATCTGGCCCGCAAAGCCCGCCGCGTAGAAATTGATCGGACGCAATCCGCCCTCCATCGAGGCGACAGCCATGCCTGCACTCGTATGGGTGTGCATGATGCAATGTGCGTCGGGTAAATGGCTGTGAAAGACGCTGTGCTGGACAAATCCGGCCAGGTTGACGGGATAGGGGCTGTTGTCCAGCGTATGGCCATCAATGTCGATCTTGACGAGGTTTGACGCGCATATTTCGCTGAAATGCAGGCCATAGGGATTGATGAGGAAGGCATTTTCCTGGTCCGGCACGCGCAGGGTGATGTGGTTGTAGATCATTTCCGACCAGCCAAGCATGTCGAAAACGCGATAACAGGCGGCCAGTTGCTGCCGCGCGTCCCATTCACTCTTCGTCATTGCGCTGTTCGCCGCAGCCGTTGCCATGCTTCCGTCTCCTTACGACAACCGATCTGTTCTGTTTGTGCTACTATCGGTCAGAAAACTCTATCTGTCGAGTTGATGCAGGATGTTTTGGGCGGCTTTTGACTTGATATTCTCCGACTCCGCTGATAGGGCGCGCGTCATACGGCGCAGTCTATGCCTGCGACGAACCCTGTTTATATGCTTTCGGTTTGCCCGTTGGCGGCGCACTATGCGGCTGGCGGACGATATCGTTTCGGTTGGAGATTGACTGTCTTATGCAAATTATCGTTCGCGACAACAATGTTGACCAGGCGCTGCGGGCGCTGAAGAAGAAGCTGCAGCGTGAAGGCGTGTACCGCGAAATGAAATTGCGCCGCCATTATGAAAAGCCGTCGGAAAAGCGCGCCCGCGAAAAGGCCGCCGCCATTCGCCGCGCTCGCAAGCTGGAACGCAAGCGGGTTGAACGCGACGGCGCTCGTTAAGACCTCTTTTACGCGCTTCTCTCTTTCATAAGGGCTGCTCCGGCATGTCGGAAATCACCGCCGTTCCCCTTCGTCCCATTGCCAAGGGATCGCTTGTCAAATTGTGGCTGGGCATCGCTGTTGCGCTGCTGGTTTCGGCGGGGCTGGCCTATGTTGGAACGCAGGGCGTCATTGGCAAATCGCCGGCAGGCTTCATGGCCGCCAATGCGCGCGACGAAGGTGTGGCCACGACGGAAAGCGGTTTGCAATACAAAGTGCTGGAAGCGGGGAAGGGCGACAGTCCGACACTCGAAGATGTCGCGCTGATAAACTACACCGGGATGCTGATAGACGGCAAGGTTTTCGACCAGAATGAGCGTGCGCCGCTGGAAGTTGCTGGTGTCGTTCCGGGCTTTTCCGAAGGGCTGCAACTGATGCAGCGTGGCGGCAAATATCGCCTCTGGATACCGCCACAGCTCGGCTATGGTTCGGACGTGCCCGCTGGTGGTCCCATACCCAAGGACAGCGTCCTGGTGTTCGATGTTGAGCTGCTCGACTATATCACCAAGACTCAACTGATGCAGATGCAGCAAATGCAACAGATGAAGCAGCAGCCCCCGGCGGGACAATAATTCCTTAATAGTTTCTGCCGGTTTGCGTATTTTTCTGTTCCAGTCCCTGATTTTTCGTCGAACCTTAACCTCTCGCTTACCTTGTTGTGCGAAACAGGCGTGAGAGATTCGACCCGAATGGGGCTATATGGCTGCGCAAACTCAACCTTTCATGGACATTCCGGAGCGATTGAACGACCGGCATAACCTGCTGATCAGCGTCAAGCTGCGCCGGTCGGGTGAAAATTGGTTCAATGCGCGGCTTGCCAACCTGTCGCCGACGGGATTCCGCGTTCAGAGCTTCGCCAAGCTGGAAATGGATTCGATCATCTGGGTGATGTTGCCGGGTTTCGACGCGCGACGGGCCAAGGTGATCTGGACACGCGATCATGAGGGCGGATGCCAGTTTGAACGACCACTCCACCCCGCGATATTCGACCATATTCTCCGCATGAACCGGATAAGGGCGCGGCAGCAACCATGATCGCCTAAACCATGCGCCGGATGGCCGTCAAAATTGATGATGGGTGTTCACGCAGTGTTTCGGCGTGGCTGGCATATAGAATGCCAATGCTTCGCGTCAGGGTAAAACCGGCAAGCGGCACCAGTGCAACGCCCTCTGCCGCATGGCTTTCAGGCATCAGCGTGATGCCAAGTCCGGCACGGACAAATGCGTTCGCACGTTCGTCATTGGTCGTGCGATAAGCGAAAAAGGGACGTATTCCGCGCTCGGTGAAATAACGACTGGTATCGGTCAACACCTCGCAATTGCGGCGGACGATCATCACGTCATTAGCAAGGCTTTCGGGTTGAAGCATTTTTTGGCCCGCCAGCGGATGATTGAGCGGAAGCGCCATCGCATAGCCTTCGGTTTTCAGGACTTCACCCAGAAAACGGTTATCGTCTGCCCGGACGATGCTGAGCGCTATGTCAATGCGGCCACGCATGAGCCGCTGGTTGAGTTCACGTTCATTGCCATCAACAATTTCCACTCGGTCGGGAGCGCCGTTGCGCCTCAATGTTTCAATCACTTGCGTCATGGTTGCCGCGTTGATTGTGGACAATAGGCCGATTCGCCATATCCGCGCGCTGTCATGCCCGGTTACTGCTGTTATGGCCTGGTTGAACTCGGCCTCTATCCGTCGGGCATAGGGCACAAGCTTCGCTCCCGCTTCGGTCAAATGCACCCGTTGGCTGGAACGGAAGAAGAGCCTGGCGCCCAGTGTCGCCTCCAGCTTTGCTATCCCGATGGAAAGCGTTGGCTGCGTCACATTGCTATGGGTCGCGGCACGGGAGAATGTGCCGCAATCGACAACGGCCAGGAAATAGCGGAGTAAATAACGGTCAATCATAGATATTATCTATACTGTATGTGACTGTATTTCAATTTTGCCAATGATATGCAGCATGGTAGATTTGCGCGAAACGATCAATGGATGAGGATTGGAATATGCTGGAGGCGCTGGATTTCGCTCTGGGCGAAAATGCCGACATGATTCGGGAGAGCACTGCGCGCTTTGCCGCCGACCGAATTGCGCCGCTGGCAGTCAAAATCGACGCGGACGACTGGTTCCCGCGTGATCTGTGGCCCGCAATGGGTGAACTGGGCCTGCACGGGATCACGGTTGAGGAAGAATGGGGCGGCCTGGGTCTGGGCTATCTGGAGCATGTTGTCGCGGTTGAAGAAGTGTCCCGCGCATCGGCGTCCATCGGGCTTTCCTATGGCGCACACAGCAATCTGTGCGTCAATCAGATCCGCCGTTGGGGCAATGACGCACAAAAGGCGAAATATCTGCCCAAGCTGATTTCGGGTGAACATGTCGGTTCGTTGGCCATGTCGGAGGCAAATGCCGGATCGGACGTGGTCGGCATGAAGCTGAAAGCCGACAAGAAGGGCGACCGCTATATTCTCAACGGCACGAAATTCTGGATCACCAACGCGGCTTATGCCGACACGCTGGTCGTCTATGCCAAAACAGGAGAGGGATCGCGCGGGATAACGGCCTTTCTGATTGAAAAGGACATGCCGGGCTTTTCGATCGGGCAGAAGATCGACAAGATGGGCATGCGGGGATCGCCCACCGCCGAACTGGTGTTCGACGATTGCGAAGTGCCGGCAGACAATGTGATGGGGCCGGAAAATGGCGGCGTGGGCGTGCTGATGTCCGGCCTTGATTATGAACGCGCCGTGCTGTCGGGCATTCAACTGGGCATCATGCAGGCCTGCCTTGATGTGGTGCTGCCCTATGTACGGGAACGCAAACAATTCGGTAAGGCTATTGGAGGATTTCAACTGATGCAGGCGAAGATTGCCGATATGTATGTCGCTTTGAATTCGTCGCGTGCCTATGTCTATACTGTGGCGCGCAATTGCGATGCGGGAAACACCACCCGCTTTGATGCGGCAGGCGCGATTTTGCTGGCGAGCGAGAACGCCGTGAAAGTCAGCCTTGACGCGATTCAAGCGTTGGGCGGCGCGGGTTATACAAAGGATTGGCCGGTCGAACGCTATATGCGCGATGCCAAGTTGCTCGACATCGGTGCTGGCACCAACGAGATTCGCCGGATGCTGATCGGGCGGGAGTTGATCGGGGTATGAGCGCGCCTGTGATGGACACGCGCATCGCTCCCGATAGCGAGAGCTTTCGCGCCAATGCTGAACATAATCGGGCGTTACGTGACGACCTTTATGCGCGGGTTAGGCAGACGGCGCTGGGCGGTTCGGAAAAGCATCGGGAACGCCATGCCGCACGTGGCAAGCTGTTGCCGCGTGAACGGGTGGAACGCCTGCTTGATCCCGGTTCGCCTTTTCTGGAGATCGGCCAGCTTGCCGCCTGCGATATGTATCATGGTGAGGTTCCAGGCGCGGGCCTGATCGCGGGGATCGGTCGCGTGTCGGGGCGGCAGGTGATGATCTTATGCAACGATGCGACGGTGAAGGGCGGCACCTATTACCCCATGACCGTCAAGAAGCATCTGCGTGCGCAGGAGATCGCGGCGGAAAATCGGCTGCCCTGCGTCTATCTGGTCGATTCAGGCGGTGCCAACCTGCCGCATCAGGCAGAGGTTTTCCCTGACAAGGAGCATTTCGGGCGCATATTTTTCAATCAGGCGCAGATGTCGGCCAAGGGTATCCCACAGATTGCCTGCGTCATGGGCAGTTGCACGGCTGGCGGGGCTTATGTACCCGCCATGTCGGACGAAACGGTGATCGTGCGCAATCAGGGCACGATTTTTCTGGCTGGCCCGCCATTAGTTAAGGCCGCGACGGGCGAAGAAATCAGCGCCGAAGAACTGGGCGGCGCGGAAACGCATGGACGTCGTTCGGGCGTTGTCGATCATGTTGCGGAAAATGACGAACATGCGTTGTCCATCGTGCGCGATATCGTTTCCACCCTGCCGAAAGACCATGTGCCAGACGTGGCGATGAAAGACCCGCGCCCGCCCAAATATGCCATGAAGGAACTGTACGGCATCATCCCCGATGACGTTCGCGCGCCCTATGATGTGCACGAAGTCATTGCCCGTATTGTCGATGGCAGCGAATTTCATGAGTTCAAGGCGCTCTATGGCAGCTCGCTGGTCTGCGGCTTTGCCCATATCTGGGGCATGCCGGTGGCGATCCTTGCCAATAATGGCGTCTTGTTTTCCGAAAGCGCGCAAAAGGGCGCGCATTTCATTGAGCTGGCCTGTCAGCGGCGGATACCTTTGCTGTTCCTTCAGAATATCTCCTGCTTCATGGTCGGCGGCAAATATGAGGCGGAGGGCATCGCCAAACATGGTGCAAAGCTGGTCACCGCCGTTGCGACGGCGCAAGTGCCCAAGGTGACGGTGCTGATCGGCGGCAGTTTCGGCGCGGGCAATTACGGCATGTGCGGGCGGGCCTATTCGCCCCGCTTCCTGTTTACCTGGCCCAACAGCCGGATCAGCGTGATGGGCGGCGAACAGGCAGCGAGCGTACTTGCCACGGTCCACCGTGACGCCGAAAAATGGACGGCGGAAGACGTTGAAGCCTTCAAGGCGCCAATTCGCAAGAAATATGAGGATGAGGGCAATCCCTGGCACGCAACGGCACGCCTGTGGGACGATGGCGTGATCGATCCGGCGCAGACACGTGACGTGCTGGGGATGGCGTTTGCGGCGACGCTGAATGCGCCGGTACCGGAACGGGCGCAATTCGGCATATTCAGGATGTGATGATGGGAAGCCGCATCCTACCCTGTCATGCTGAACTTGTTTCAGCATCCATCCCGCCGCGAAGGTGGAAGTCCAAGACCTGGCGCAAGATCAGCCCAGTGCGGATTTTCGCTTTCTATGAGGTTGATCTTCCATTGTCGATGCCAGTTCTTCAATTGCTTTTCGCGCCTGATCGCATTTTCCATGTCACCGAACATCTCGAAACGGACAAGGCTATGAACGGAATATCGGTTCGTGAAACCGGGCGTAGCGGCAGCGCGATGCTGGTAGAGACGAGCAACAAGGTTCGATGTTACGCCGATATAGAGCGTGCCGTAAGGCGTGCTGGAAAGGATGTAGACGCAGGGTTGTTTTTCCATAGCAAGTCGGAGCGTGCCGATAAATGGATGCTGAAACAAGTTCAGCATGACGATAGGGGAGACGCTGGTGCTTAAATCCCTTCTTATCGCCAATCGTGGCGAAATTGCCTGCCGGATTATCCGCACGGCGCGTGCCATGGGTATTCGCACTATTGCGGTCTATTCCGATGCGGATGCGCAGGCGATGCATGTCGCCCATGCCGATGAGGCCGTGCATATCGGGCCGTCGCCAGTACGCGAAAGCTATTTGCTCGGCGACAAGATCATTGCTGCGGCGAAAGCTACCGGTGCAGAAGCGATCCATCCCGGTTATGGCTTCCTTTCCGAAAACGCCGCGTTCGCGCAGGCGGTGATTGATGCCGGACTCATATGGGTCG
The DNA here is from genome assembly GCA_016650315.1 of Alphaproteobacteria bacterium. Taxonomy (GTDB): domain Bacteria; phylum Pseudomonadota; class Alphaproteobacteria; order Sphingomonadales; family Sphingomonadaceae; genus Rhizorhapis. The sequence continues at coordinate 9,373 of JAENVZ010000224.1, forward strand.
GGCCAAGGCCGGACAGCATCACCGCCATGGGCCTGAAAGATGCGGCCAAGCAATTGATGCAGGACGCTGGCGTCCCCACCACGCCGGGCTATCTGGGTGCGGACCAATCCCCCAAACACCTTGCAAAGGAAGCGGAGGCCATTGGCTATCCCGTCCTGATCAAAGCAGTCGCGGGTGGCGGCGGCAAAGGGATGCGCAAGGTAGATGCCGCAGGCGATTTTGCCGATGCCCTTGTATCCTGTCAGCGGGAGGCGGCTTCCTCCTTTGGCAATGATAGCGTGTTGCTGGAAAAATGGGTGACCAACCCGCGCCATATCGAGGTGCAGGTGTTCGGCGACACCCACGGCAATGTCGTCCACCTGTTCGAACGCGACTGTTCGCTCCAGCGCCGCCACCAGAAGGTAATCGAGGAAGCGCCCGCGCCCGGCATGGATGCGGAAACGCGTGAAGCGATCTGCGCGGCGGCGGTGCGTGCGGCCAAGGCCGTCGATTATGTCGGCGCGGGGACGATTGAGTTCATCGCTGACGGATCGGAGGGGCTTCGCGCCGACCGCATCTGGTTCATGGAAATGAATACAAGGCTTCAGGTCGAACATCCGGTGACCGAAGAGATCACCGGAGTGGACCTTGTCGAATGGCAGTTGCGCGTCGCCAGCGGTGAGGCTCTGCCAAAGCGGCAGGAGGAACTGGCGATCAACGGTTGGGCGATGGAAGCGCGGCTTTATGCCGAGGATCCGGCCAAGGGTTTCCTGCCCAGCATCGGCCGGCTTGAAACGTTCGATCTGGGCGATGCCTACCGGATCGATACCGGGGTGGAGCAGGGCGCCGACATATCGCCCTTCTATGACCCGATGATTGCAAAGGTCATTGCCTGGGGTGATGACCGTGACGCCGCCCGTCTGTCGCTCGCGGCAACATTGGCCGATAGCGCGGTGTGGCCGGTTCGAACCAATGCGGGATTTCTTGTCAAGGCGCTGGAGCATCCCGCCTTTGTCGCCGCAACGATCGACACGGGCCTGATCGGGCGCGAAGGCGATGCGTTACTCGCCGCTCTGCGGCCTTCGGATGAAGCGCTGGCCGATGGCGCGTCGGCGCTGGTTGACGGCGGCGGGCTAAACGGTTTCCGGCTGAATGCGCCGCATAAGCGGGAAGGCCATTTCCTGCTGGATGGCGAACCTGTGACGGTGCGGATTGGTGATGTCGCCCAAAACGTCGGACCTGCCGATTCAATTTTGATCGCTGAGGGTGGCCAGACCTGGGAACTGACGCCCTGGCGTGCGGCGGGGACAGAAGGTGCAGGGGCTGGCGACGGTGCGATTCTTTCGCCCATGCCTGGCCGCATCATTGCGGTATCCGTTGGGCTGGGCGAACAGGTGATAAAGGGTCAAAAACTCGTCACGCTGGAAGCCATGAAGATGGAGCATAGCCTGACCGCGCCCTTCGATGGCACAGTTGCAGAACTGAGTGCTGTTGATGGTGCTCAGGTATCGGAAGGCGCGCTGCTGGCGCGAATCGAAACGAAGGATGAGGGCTAGATGGCCGGGAAATATTTCGACCAATGGGTGATCGGCGAAACACTATCGCATGACATTAGACGCACCGTGACAGAGACGGACAATCTGCTGTTTTCGACGATGACCCATAATCCGCAACCGTTGCATATTGACACAGAGGCAGCGAAAGCGTCGGAATTTGGTCAGATCCTCGTCAACGGCACCTTCACTTTTGCGTTGATGGTAGGGTTGTCGGTCGGCGATACCACGCTGGGCACGCTGGTCGCCAATCTGGGCTATGACAAGCTGGTGATGCCAAAACCCGTATTCATTGGCGATACGCTGCGTTGCGAGAGCGAGGTGACAGAGTTAAGGAGCAGCAAGTCGCGGCCCGATGCGGGAATCGTGACCTTCACCCATCGCCTGTTGAACCAGCGGGATGAGATCGTTTGCCAGTGCCTTCGTATGGCGCTGATCCAGAAGGCTTCCCTATGAAATTACGTTCCCTCCTCTTTGTACCCGGTGATCGGCCTGAGCGATTCGATAAAGCCGCAGCAAGCGGTGCGGATGCGGTCATCCTGGATCTGGAAGACAGCGTTGCGCCGGCCAACAAGGGTAAGGCGCGCGATGCTGTGGCGCGGTGGGTTGGAGAAAATGAGGGACAGATCACTCGGATCATCCGGGTTAATCCTCTCGATAGCGGCCTGCTCAATGCTGATCTGGATGCCATATTGGATGCAGGAGCGGATGCACTGATGTTGCCCAAGGCGGAGGGGGCGGCATCGGTCCGGGCGCTGTGCGATATGATGCAGGGCCTTGCCATTCCGATTTTGCCGATCGCTTCGGAAACGCCTGCCGCAGTGTTTCAACTGGGCAGCTATGCCGAGGTATCCGACCGGCTTTGCGGCCTGACATGGGGCGCGGAAGATCTGCCTGCCGCGATTGGGGCCGCTGCCTCGCGGGAAAGCGATGGACGCTATACGCCGCCTTATGAGGTGGTCCGGGCGCTAACCCTGTTCGGCGCTCATGCGGCGGGTGTCCTGGCGATCGAAACGGTCTTTCCCGCTATAAACGATACGGACGGGCTGGCGGCCTATGCCGCACGCGGACGGCGGGATGGATATGTCGGCATGATGGCCATTCATCCCGTGCAGGTGCCCACCATCAATGCTGCATTTACACCGGACGAGATGGAAATTGCGCATGCCCGTGCGGTCGTTGCGGCGTTTGAGGCGAATCCGGGCGCGGGCGTGTTGCAGCTTGACGGCAAGATGATCGACAGGCCGCACCTCAAACAGGCGGAGCGCATATTGGCGCTGGCCGGAGTGGCCACAGGTTAGAGCAAGCCGCGCGATGCTCTAATCCGGCGCGGGCGCTCCATTCTGCCGGGACCGTTCCTCCAGAAACACCTTGATCATCGCAATGATGGGATCGGCCAGGAACAAGCCCAATATGCCAAACATTGCGCCGAACAGGATTTGCGCACCCAGCACCAATGCCGGGGCCAGATCGACGGCGCGCTTCGCCACGATGGGTACGATCAGATAGCCATCGACAATCTGTACGGCGAGATAGACGCCAATAGCGTAAAGGCCAGTATCCACGCCCGCCGAAAATCCCACAAGAATGATGAGAATGCCCGAAATGAGGGCGCCGATATTGGGCAGAAAGGCCAATATCCCGGTGAGAACGCCTAGCAATGCGGCCATCGGCACACCGCCAAGCAGCAGCAATATCCAGGTGCCAAATCCTTCCACCGCCATGCCGACCATCCGGCCTGCCATCAACCGGCGCAGGGTCCAGCCCATTTTGTCGGCGGTGGTATAAAAGGCTGCACGCCGACCCATAGGCAGCATCCAGGCAACCCCCCGTTCATACAGGCGCGGTTCGACCGCGATAAAGATGGCGAGCACGATCATCATGACCAGA
>JAENVZ010000225.1 GCA_016650315.1 Alphaproteobacteria bacterium
GGAGGATCATCCCGACGTCGAAAAGCTGCATGTGCGCGCCAACGCTATCGATCCGGGCATTTCCATCGCCACAGTGTACCGTACCGTTCGCCTGTTCGAGGAAGCGGGCATATTGGAGCGTCATGACTTTGGCGACGGTCGCGCCCGTTATGAAGCCGCGCCGGAATCGCATCATGACCATTTGATCGACGTCGAAACCGGCAACGTCATCGAATTCGTCGATCCTGAACTGGAACAGCTTCAAAAACAAATCGCCGAGAAACTTGGTTTTCGGCTGGTCGATCACCGGATGGAACTCTACGGCGTCTCACTCGACCGGAAGACCTGATTTGCGGGCAAAATTGCATCGTATCCTTCGTATCACCCTTTTAATCGGCAGCCTGCTGATCTGCCTGCTGCCGCATCTGTTGTACCGGCTGTTGCGTCTGCGCTCGCCTTGGCCCTCGCGCTTTTTGGCCTTTGCCGCATGGTCGGCTGGTGCGCGCGTCTCAATCGTTGGGCAGCCATTGGGGCATGACGCCTTTTATGTCAGCAACCATGTAAGCTGGATCGACATACTGGTACTGGGTGGGTACGCCCGCTGCGCCTTCGTTGCGCATGACGGCATTGCGCGATGGCCTCTCATTGGCTGGCTCGCGGCGCAGAACCACACGATCTTCGTCGCACGCGACCGCCGCCATCATGTTCATCGACAGATCGATGAGCTGCGCGAGGCATTATCCAGCCATCAACCGATTGCGATCTTTCCCGAAAGTACAACCGGCAATGGCGCAACGCTCATGCCCTTCAAACCATCACTTTTTGCGGTCATGCTTCCCCCGCCACGCAATATGTTGGTGCAGCCGGTTTTTGTCGATTATGGTGACGCCGTCCACTCCATCGCCTGGTATGGTGGCGAACCGGCAGGCGCAAACGCCGCGCGCGTTCTCGCCCGCAAGGGAAATTTGCCGGTTACCCTGCGTTTCCTGGAGCCTTTCGACCCGAAAGATTTTCCCGATCGCAAGGCGATAGCCGCACAGGCACAAAAAAGAATAGCGGCTTGCCTGCCGCCTATCGCGGACGTTGCGGCCCATGTATAGATACAGAAGATGACTCGCAAAAAGCCCAAAACATTCCATGTAAAATCCTTTGGTTGCCAGATGAACGTCTATGACGGCGAGCGCATGTCAGAAATGCTCAGCGCCGAGGGGATGACCGCAGCGCAGAACAGCATCGACGCCGACATCGTCGTCCTGAATACCTGCCACATCCGTGAAAAGGCGGTGGACAAGGTCTATTCCGACATCGGTCGCCTGCGCCGCGATGACGGCACCCGTCCGATGATTGCAGTAGCTGGCTGCGTCGCGCAGGCTGAAGGTGCCGAAATCCCCCGCCGCGCGCGCGAAGTCGACATCGTTGTCGGTCCTCAGGCCTATCACCGCCTTCCCGCCCTTATCGAAAAGGCGCGCAATGGCGAGGCTGCGCTCGACACCGACATGCCCGCCGCATCGAAATTCGGCGCGCTCCCGGGCCGCAGCGCGCAAAAACGCCCCACCGCCTTCCTGACAGTGCAGGAAGGGTGTGACAAATTCTGCACCTATTGCGTCGTTCCCTACACACGCGGCGCGGAAATCAGCCGGCCTTGGGACGCGATCATTGATGAAGCAAAGGCGCTGATCGATGGCGGTGCGCGCGAAATCACCCTGCTCGGCCAGAACGTCAACGCCTGGACAGGCGACGACATGGCAGGGCGGACACAGGGGCTGGACGGCCTCATCCGCGCACTTGACGCCCTGCCCGGTCTGGAACGCATTCGCTACACGACCAGCCATCCCAACGACATGACCGACGGCCTGATCGCCGCGCATGGCGATGTGGAAAAGCTGATGCCTTTCCTGCACCTTCCCGTGCAATCGGGCAGTGACCCCATATTGAAGGCCATGAACCGCAGCCACAGCGCAAAATCCTATCTCGATGTCCTCGACAAGGTGCGCAGGGTCCGTCCCGACATCGCGCTGTCGGGCGATTTCATTGTCGGCTTCCCCAGCGAAAGCGAAGCGGATTTCGAAGCCACGTTACAGATCATCCGCGACGTGCATTATGCACAGGCCTATTCCTTCAAATATTCGCCCCGCCCCGGCACCCCCGCCGCAACGATGACGGACCAAATCCCGGCATCGGTCATGGACGAACGCCTGCAACGGCTGCAATCCCTGCTCAATGAACAGCAATATGCGTTCAACCAGACCAGCGTCGGCAAACAGACCTTGATTCTGCTTGAAAGACTGGGCCGTCATCCGGGCCAGCTCGTCGGCAAGACCCCCTGGCTCCAGTCGGTCCATGTGCAGGCCGATGGCGCGCAGATTGGCGATATGATCGCCGTCGATATCATTTCTGCCGGTCCCAACAGCCTTCATGGCGAAATCGTGGAAAGGAAAGCAGCTTGAACCAGACTTTCGGCGCGTCTGCACAGGGAAGGAACAGCCACTAATGGCGAAAAAGCATGTACAGGCCGAAGCTGGCGACCAGGGCCGCATCGAGGTCATTTTCGAAAAGCCCCACCTTCTTGGTGCGCTGTTTGGCGAATATGACCAGAACCTCGTCGCCATCGAAAACCGTCTGGGCGTCTATATCGCCGCGCGCGGCAACAAGCTGCAGATTGAAGGGAACGCCGAAGCCGCTGGCCGCGCCCGCGATGTGCTGACCGGCCTTTACAACCGCATCGTCAGCGGACAGCAGATCGACGCAGGCGCGGTGGAGGCCGTGATCGCCATGTCCGCCGAACCCACATTGGACGGCATCATCCGCGCCGACGTCAGCCAGCCGCCATCGGTCATGATCCGCACGCGCAAGAAAACCATCGTTCCGCGCTCCACCATGCAGATCCGCTATATGGAGGCGCTGGCCCGCGATCAGATGATCTTTGCGCTGGGACCAGCAGGCACCGGCAAGACTTATCTGGCTGTCGCGCAGGCGGTGAGCCAGCTTATCACCGGATCGGTCGACCGCCTGATTCTGTCCCGCCCTGCTGTCGAGGCGGGCGAGCGCCTGGGCTTCCTGCCTGGCGATATGAAGGACAAGGTCGATCCCTATCTGCGCCCGCTCTATGACGCGCTCTACGACACGCTGCCCGCCGAACAGGTGGAACGCCGCATCACCAGCGGAGAGATCGAGATCGCCCCGCTGGCCTTCATGCGCGGTCGCACGCTTGCCAACGCCTTCATCATATTGGACGAGGCGCAGAACACATCGGCAGCGCAGATGAAGATGTTCCTCACCCGTTTTGGCGAAAACAGCCGCATGGTCATTTGCGGCGACCCCAAACAGGTCGATCTCCCCGTCCCCGGCTCATCAGGCCTTGCCGACGCGGTATCAAAACTGGAGGACATCGATGGCATCGCCACCATTCGTTTTGGGGTGGCCGATGTTGTACGCCACCCCATCGTCGGGCGCATAGTCGAAGCCTATGAGGGCAAGGATGCTTGAAATAGCCGTTCAGAATGACGGCGTATGGCCTGGTGATACCGATTGGGAAACACTGGCGCAACGGGCCGTCACCTCGGCCATCGCGCACAGCCCCTATGCCGAATATATCGGCATGGAGGCGACCTTTGAAATCGCAATAAAACTCACCAGCGATGCCGAAGTTCAGCAACTCAATGCCCAATATCGGGGAAAAGACAAGCCGACGAACGTCCTTTCCTTTCCTCTTGTGCAGCCTGACCTGCTGGTCGCGCAATCGAATAGCGATGATGGTGAAATCCTGCTGGGCGACATTGTGCTCGCCCGCTGCGTGTGCATTCACGAAGCGACCGAAAAGAATATTTCAGTTGCCGATCACGCCACGCATCTTATTGTTCACGGGACTTTTCATTTGCTCGGCTATGACCATATGGAAGAATCGGAGGCAGAGGCGATGGAGGAGCTGGAAATCGCAGCGCTTGGCGCCATCGGTATTTCAGACCCCTATGACGACAGAGACAGATAAGGACGCAAGAAACAGAAATGGCTGACGACAGTAGCCAATCCTCTCCGAAAGAATTCGGCCAGAAAGAACAGGCCAGTAGCGAAGGCGGACGAATATGGCGGGGACTTCGGTCCCTGCTTTTCGGTAATGAAGGTGACCAGACGCTTCGCAAGGAGCTGGAAGACGCCATCGACGAATATGACGAGGACGACCACGGCACGTCTTCCAATAATGGCGACCTTTCGCCCATCGAACGCCAGATGGTCAAGAATCTCCTCCATTTTGGCGAACATACGGTCGATGACGTCTCGGTCCCGCGCGCCGACATCATCGCGATTGAGGAAAGCGCCAGCTTCAACGATCTTGTCGCCTTGTTCGCGGGAGCAGGTCACAGCCGCATTCCGGTCTATCGGGAAAGCCTCGACACCATTGTCGGCATGATCCACATCCGCGACGCCTTTGCCATATTGGCAAGCGAGGAACCTCATCCCAGGGGGCTTTCCACGCTGATTCGTCAGCCGATTTATGTTCCCGAAACCATGGGCGTGCTCGACCTGCTCGCCGAAATGCGCGCGAAACGCACCCATCTGGCCATTGTTCTGGACGAATATTCGGGTACTGAAGGCCTTGTCACCATCGAGGATCTGGTCGAGGAAATCGTCGGCGATATCGAGGACGAGCATGACGACGAACCCGAAGCCCTGCTGATCCCCTGCGATGATGGCATCTGGGAAGCCGATGCCCGCGCCGAACTGGACGACATCGCCCGCGACATCGACCCCGCGCTCGGCGATGTTGAAGAGGATGTCGATACGCTGGGCGGCCTCGCCTTCGTCATCGCGGGCCATGTCCCCGAACCGGGCGAAATCCTGACCCACGAAGAAAGCGGTTGGCGGCTGGAGATACTGGATGGCGATGCGAAAAGGGTGACGCGGCTAAGGCTGCACCCACCGATGGAGGAGGCTAGCGCGGAGTAAGGAGGCGGATAAGGGCGATTGCGCTCCTTTTGTCACAACGATCTGACAGATGCGCATAGCCTCGCCAATGCTATTCTTGTCCTTGCCCGGTTTCGCTTCTAATGGGGGCTGGATGGATATTACCGGTCTTCGCATCGCGCTGTTCAGCGGCAATTATAATTATGTGCGTGACGGCGCCAATCAGGCGCTTAATCGGCTGGTCGGCTATCTGTTGCGGCAAGGCGCGCAGGTGCGCGTCTATTCGCCGGTCATTGACGAACCCGCTTTCCCTGCAACCGGCGACCTTGTCGGCACGCCCTCGCTCGCCTTTCCCGGACGCAGCGAATACCGCATCCCGTACCGCATGTCAGGCGCGGTCAGACGCGACATCGAACGCTTCGCGCCCAACCTGATCCACGTATCCAGTCCCGATCCGCTGGGTCATGCCGCCGTCAGCTTTGCCCGCAAACGCCGCCTGCCTGCCGTTGCGTCGGTCCACACGCGCTTTGAAACCTATCCACGCTATTATGGCCTTGCCTTCCTGGAACCGGTCATTGAGGCTGTGCTCCGTCGTTTCTACCGCCGTTGCGACGCCATCGTTGCGCCGTCCGAAAGCATGGCGCAATTGCTGCGCAACCAACGGATGAGCTACAATGTCGGCATCTGGTCACGCGGCATCGATCAGGACATTTTCAACCCCGACCGCCGCGATCTCGATTGGCGGCGCGGTCACGGCATTGCCGACGACGAACCCATCATCGGCTTCATCGGACGGTTGGTGATGGAAAAGGGTCTGGACGTCTTTTCCGACAGCATCGAACGATTAATCGCCGCCGGCGTTCGCCATCGCGTACTGGTCGTCGGTGACGGCCCAGCGCGCGAATGGTTTGCAAACCGCCTGTCTTCTGCCGTTTTCCTTGGCTTTCAGACGGGAGCAGACCTTGGTCGGGCAGTGGCGTCGATGGACATGCTGTTTAATCCGTCGGTCACCGAAACCTTTGGCAATGTCACGCTGGAGGCCATGGCCTGCAACCTTCCTGTCGTCGCGGCCAAGGCCACGGGCAGCGAAAGCCTGGTCTGCGACGGCGTTACCGGGCGCCTGATCCGTCCCGGCGCGATCAGCCAGTTTGCCAGTGCGCTCCAGCTTTATTGCGAAGACACAGAGCGCCGTGCCGCCGCAGGCGCTGCGGGTCGCCAGCGGGCCGACCAATATGGCTGGGATCAGGTCAATCACGCACTGGCCGACACCTATTTGCGCGTCATTCACCAACGCGGTGCAGGCTCTGGTCCACCCGCGCATAGTCCTGTACCCTAGACGCCATGACAGACCTGTTCGGCAGCGACGAAAGCACAGCGCCCGAGCCGGCAAAAGATGCGCCACTGGCTGACCGGTTACGGCCAAAGGACCTGTCCGAAGTAGTAGGTCAGGAGCATCTGACCGGCCCGGAAGGCGCAATCGGCCGCATGGTTGCGGCGGGACGGCTCAGCTCAATCATCTTCTGGGGTCCACCTGGCACTGGCAAGACCACCATATCCCGCTTGCTCGCCGATGCAGTGGGTTTGCGGTTTGAGGCGATTTCGGCTGTGTTCTCAGGCGTAGCGGATCTGAAAAAAGTCTTTGCCGCCGCTCGTGACCATGCCCGGATGGGGCAAAAAACCTTGCTCTTCGTGGACGAAATTCACCGCTTCAACCGTGCCCAGCAGGACGGCTTTCTGCCCTATGTCGAGGACGGCACGGTCACGCTGGTGGGCGCAACAACCGAAAACCCCAGTTTCGAACTCAATGCCGCGCTCCTCTCCCGCGCGCAGGTGCTTATCCTCCACCGCCTGAACAGCCATGCTCTGGAACAGCTTCTCGACCGCGCCGAAACGCTGACCGAGCGCCCACTGCCCCTGACGCCGGAAGCCCGCGACGCCCTGATCGCCAGTGCCGACGGTGATGGACGCTTTCTGCTTAATCAGGCAGAAACGCTTTATTCGGTGGACATCAAGACCCCGCTCGACCCGGCAGGCCTCTCCGCCCTGCTGCACCGCCGTGTCGCCGTCTATGACAAGGATCGGGAGGGGCATTACAACCTCATTTCCGCGCTCCACAAGTCGCTGCGCGGTTCCGACCCGCAAGCTGCCCTCTATTATCTGGCACGAATGCTGGTTGCGGGTGAACAGCCGCTCTACGTCCTGCGCCGCCTGGTCCGTTTCGCCAGTGAGGATATTGGCCTTGCCGACCCGCAAGCCCTGATCCAGTGCCTTGCCGCCAAGGATAGCTATGATTTTCTGGGCAGCCCGGAGGGTGAACTCGCCATCGTCCAGGCCTGCCTCTATTGCGCCACCGCGCCCAAATCCAACGCCGCCTACAAAGCACAAAAGGCCGCGTGGAAATCCGCGCAAGACACCGGGTCGTTGATGCCCCCGCAAAATATCCTCAATGCACCGACCAAGCTGATGAAAGACATCGGCTATGGCAAGGATTATGCCTATGACCATGACGTGAAGGACGGATTTTCCGGCGACAATTACTGGCCCGAAGACATGGTCCCTGACACATTCTACCTCCCCACTGACCGCGGCTTTGAAAAACGGATCGCAGAACGCATCGCCTGGTGGGGCGACCTGCGCAAGCAACGAAATGCCAAGGAATAACCGTTTTTCTCGCTTTGTCGCAATTGACTGGTCCGGGGCAAAGGGAAGTAGGCACAAGGGGATTGCGGTCGCACTGTGCACATCGGGCGCCGCTGCGCCTGAAATTGTCGTGCCACCCGAAAAATATTGGTCCCGGCAAGCCATAGCCGACTGGGTCATTGTACAGGGTCAGACATCTCCAACCCTCTTCGGCTTCGACTTCAGCTTCGCACCACCCCGCGTCGAACGGCAAACCTATCTTCCGGGCGATAACACCCCAGACGATGCACGCGCCTTCTGGACCTATGTCGATCAGGTTTGTCAGGATGATGATCTGGGCGCGGCCAGTTTTCTGGAACAGCATCACCGGCGCCATTTCTATTTCGGCAAGGCCGACGGCGTGAAGGCCGACTATATGCATCTGCGCCGCTGCGAGGCGCATTATAACGCTGGCGGCGGAGGCAAGCCTTCGACCGTCTTTGATGCCATCGGCGCAGCGCAGGTCGCCAAGGCAAGCTTTGCCGGGATGAGGCTGCTTCATCGCCTTGGGCAACATATACCCATCTGGCCATTTGACCCTGTACCCGATGCAGGATCGGCCATCGTCGAAATCTATACCAGCATCGCAGCACGCGCAGCAGGTCGCCCCAAGGGCCGCTCCAAGATTCGCGATGCAGCAACACTGGACGCTGCCCTCGCCACCGTCGGAAGCGCACACCACACCCCAATCACCGCCTATGACGACCATACCACCGACGCGATTTTGACAGCGGCCTGGTTACGCCAGCATGCACCCAATCCGCTATATTGGTCGCCTGCGTCCATGACGGCCGAAATTGCGCAAACAGAGGGCTGGACCTTTGGGGTATTATGACTGTAAAGGGCGCAAAGAGACCCTGTGCAGGCCGCTTTAGCTCAGCTGGTAGAGCAACTGATTTGTAATCAGTAGGTCATCCGTTCGAGTCGGATAAGCGGCACCATCTTTTCAATAAGTTATTCGGATTGAGGTGAGTGGTAGCTACGCCGATTCCGGCACCAGCAATCAGATAGCAATCAGGCTGAAAAATTGGCCCCTTAATCATCCGCGCCATACAGTCGCGCATCAATGCTAGAAAAATCATTCTAGCGGGCCTCCTCAGATTCCTGGCCAAGATACTTGATGACGAGCATCTTGGTAGTTTTCCTAGTTACCGGCACCGCCTCTTGCCCTTCACGGCTGAGGACCGTAGGCTCAATGCTTAGGGCCAGGACCTAGATTTTGTAGGAAGCCGACTGGCAGCTTCGCAATCTGATATGGCGAATGTCTGCCGTCCAAGAATGCAGGACTATCGTTAAACAATTGTGTTGCCCCTGCCAGTTTATGCCTCGATAAAGCCACATGACAATCAAGCAAACAAACGCACTTACGCGGATCCAGCATAACTATCTCGCCAATAAGGAGAGGGCGCTCCTGAATTGGATTTGCACACACATGCCGACCTGGGCAACCCCGGATATTCTCACAATGACTGGCCTTGTTGGCGCTCTTGTGATCTTCGTGGGGTATGCAGCCAGCAATGCTGGCCCGGGCTGGCTGATCCTCGCGATTGTAGGATATGTGGTTCAGTGGTTTGGCGATTCCACGGACGGAAGCTTGGCCCGATTCCGCAAAATTGAGCGGCCTTCCTATGGTTACTTCATCGACCACAGCTGCGACGGACTGACGACCGTGCTGATCCTATCGGGGATCGGATCGAGCCCTTATGTGACCATGAACTTCGCGATGGTCGCCTTGGTGGGTTACCTGCTCCTGTCGATTCACGCATATCTCGCCGCGCGGGTCTTAGGTGAGTTGAAGCTTTCGTACCTGTCAGCTGGCCCCACGGAACTAAGGATCATTCTGATAGCATTGACTGTTATGATGATGATTTTGGGCCCTGCGCCGGGACTCTTTGGTAGAATCTCTGGCTTTGATTTGTTTGTCGGCAGCGTAGGCGCCTTACTCATACTGTTGTTTATAGCTCAGACATTCGTAACGGGTCGGCGCCTTGCCGGGATGGATAAAGTCGGCATTCCGCCGACGCAGCCACCGTCCGCAACCGTTTAGGATGTCTAGGGTCGTTCGTCATGTTTTTATGCATTGCGGTTGCTTCTAGCGCTCCCGGATTGGTCCCGCCGCGCATCCTAGCCATGAATGCTGATTTGTAATCAGTAGGTCATCCGTTCGAGTCGGATAAGCGGCACCAACCTGACAAGACTATTCCACACTGATTTCCCGTTTTTTCGGTCATCCCGGAGCAATCCCTGAGACTGGCCGATGGCTCTCCACATGACCGGCGATGCCCTTATTTTTTATTAACCATTAATCTTTAGTGCGTTCACCAACAGGCCATAGAGCATGCGAATGGAGAGGATTCATCAAACGATGGGTCATTTGACATGCAGGACGATGTTCTTAACCTTGCTTTTGAAGTTTCCAAAGTTACCGCCGAAAAAATTGCCGTGATCGACCGGATCATGTTGCGCACGCAAATCCTGTCGATGAACGCCCGTCTGGAAGCCAGTCGTGCAGGAACCCTTGGTCAGGGATTTGGGTTTGTTGCGCGCGAGATGGGCGCGATTGCCGATGAGGTGAGCAGCCTTTCTTCACAGTTGCAGAACGAAATCGCAGCGAACACCGCGCGGATCGAAACGGCCGGACGCCAGATGATGCTGGATTTTCGCGGCCAGCGGTTTGCGGATCTGGCACGCAATGTTGTCGAAATCATTGACCGCAATCTTTATGAGCGCTCTTGCGACGTGCGTTGGTGGGCAACCGACAGCGCGGTGGTCGATGCGGTGCAGACGCCCTCGCCCGAAGCGCAGGCCCATGCCAGCGCACGATTGGCCACAATTCTCAAATCCTATACCGTCTATCTCGACCTGTGGATCGCCAATCGAAAAGGCATCATCGTTGCTAGCGGCCGGGGCGACCGCTATTCCAAAGCGCTGGGTCAGGATGTGTCTGGCAGCGATTGGTTCAGAAAGGGGATGCGCACGACAAACGGCGATGATTTTGCGGTATGCGACATCAGCAGCAACGAAACACTCCACAATGCCCAAACCGCGACATATTCGACGGCTATTCGCAAAAATGGCGAAGTCGATGGAGCACCGATTGGCGTACTCGGCATTTTCTTCAACTGGGAACCGCAGGCGCGCGACATCGTCCAGGGCGTCGCGCTGACCGAGGACGAACGCAAAAATACGCGGGTGATGCTATTGAACGCACGCCACCGCGTCATCGCGGCGTCCGATGGGTTCTGCAAGCTGGACGAACATTATCCGCTGAAACCGGCAGAAGACCGCGGCTATTATGAACAGGCCGACCGACTGGTTTCCTACGCCCTCACGCCTGGCTATGAAACATATCAAGGACTGGGGTGGTACGGCTGTATTGAAAGCCGTTTATCGACAGAGTCGTTCAACGGGTAATCCGCAACTGTTTGAAGAGCACTTCCATTCAGGAATTGTAGCCGACAGGGCCAGATCATCAGGCAGATGGCAGTGTGCACGCGAAATAGCGGCGGAAACCAACGCGTTTCGTCAATCTTGAGCCTGATTTGCCTATCCGGCGGCGGCGTGTAATTTCAATCCGTGATCGGTGCCTGAACGTGTGATGCTCAAAGCCCCGATTTCAGCGGCCTTGCGCCGGTACTCCGCAGCCATCGCCAAATGCATCTTGCGCGCGGGTTCATCCGAGGTTCCGGCAGCCAGTTGTTCATGCATTTCGGCGCGTTCCAGATAGACGGCCGGATTATCCGTAATGATCATGAAGGACACTCCTGTACTTCGTTCATTGTCGGGCAATTTCGCCCAGAATGCGGGGAGATGCGTCCCATGCGCCTGCCTTTCGGCGGCGCTTGTGTCTTCCCGTCTTTCGATTGAATTTTAGCTCTCGAGCGGTTCATTCAGTGTCCGCAAGCGGACCTTCCGGCCTTCCGATCGCCTGTAAATGCTCCGATCCTAATCAATGCAACCCAAGCTATTTAGCGCAAATCGGGTAAAAAGAAAATAAATTCCCGTTTACGACGATTTGGTCAATTATCGGACATCCGTGGCTCCGCCCGGTGCTCCTTCAAAATCTTGCCATTTTCCGCATCCACCTCATTCATGCAGACCCCATAACCCCACAGGTTCGCAAGATGCTGCAGCACCTGATCGGCATCCTCGGCGGCCAGCACGATGCCGTTGGTGACCTTGTGCTCCAGCATCAAATGGCGATCACCCGCCATATCGACATCGACGATCTGAATATCGGGTTCCAGCCAGCCAATATCATATTGCCGCGCCAAGGTGCGGCGGATTTCGCGGTAACCACGCTCATTATGGATCGCATCCACGCTCAGCGCCTGTTCCTTTTCCTGATCGCCCAGCTTGAACAGCTTCCAGGTGCGGATGAGATGCGGACTGAGAAATTGTCCGATAAAGCTTTCATCACGATAATTGGCCCAGATATGCTTCATTACCGTATCGGGATCGCCTGAACCTGCGATATCGGGGAACCAGTCGCGGTCTTCGCTTGTCGGGTCGGTGCAGATGCGGCTGATGTCCTGCATCATACCAAAGCCAAGGGCATAGGGGTTGAAGCCGCCATAATGGCCTGAATCGAACATCGGCTGGTGCGTGACATTGGTGTGCGATTGCAGAAATTCCATGAACGCGCCGTCGGTGATCTGCCCCTTTTCGTGCAGGCGCGTCATGATGCGGTAATGGCAATAGGTGGCCGCGCCCTCGTTCATCACCTTGGTTTGCATCTGGGGATAGAAATATTGCGCGATCAGGCGGATGATGCGCAATATTTCGCGCTCCCACGCAGCCAGTTGCGGCGCGGATTTTTCCAGAAAATAAAGGATGTTCTCCTGCGGCAGGTTCAACGCCTGACGCCGGTAATCGGCGGCGGTCGGCTCCTGCTTCTCCTCAACCGGCAGGGTGCTCCACAACACATTGTAAATGCTTTCCTGATGGGCATGGCGCTCGGCCTCCCGCGCAGCTTCAGCTTTCAGGTCGCGTACCTTGGCGCGCGGATAGCGGTGGACACCCTGATGCATCAGCGCGTGTGCGGCATCGAGCAGCCGTTCTACCGCCTGCTGGCCGTACCGCTCCTCGCAGTTCATGATATAAGCCTTGGCGAATTCTAGA